>JAFWBZ010000007.1 GCA_017537105.1 Clostridia bacterium
CCCCGCCGTCGTCCTGCGGCGGCGGCGTGGCGTCGGGCTCCGCGGTCTCGTCAGGCAGCAGCGGCGCCTCCGAATCGTCCTCACCGCCCGGGCCGCCCTCCGGCTCGCCGTCTCCGCCCGGATCGCCGTTTCCGGGGGCGTCGCCGAAGCCCGCCGCGCCGTTGGTGGCGTCAAAGGGCACCCAACCCACCCCGCGGAAGTAGACCTCCGCCCAGGCGTGGGCGTCCCGGCCGGTCAACACCGCGTCGCCCTCTTCGCCGGGCCTGGCCAGGTATCCCTCGACATACCGTGTGGGGAGCCCTGCGATGCGGCCCATGACCGCCATGGCCGAGGCGAAGGAGCTGCAATAGCCGGCCCTGTAGTCGAGCACGAACTAGGAGACGAAATCCCGCCCCGTCGGCGGATAGTCCACATCCAGTCGGTACCGCAGGTTCTGGCGCAGATAGTTTGCGATGGCCTCCGCCCGGTCATAGGCGCTCTGGGCATCGCTGGTGATGCCCACCGTCAGCGCATAGAGCCCGTCCTCGATGCCCGTGGGCAGCGCCGAATAGGCCGCGAGGATCCCGGCGTAGCGGTCGTCGTTCGCCGATTCGCCGCGCACCACCGCCTGCCGAAGCGCCTCGCCGTAGACCGGCACCAGCGCGCGCAGGCTGTACGCGTCGCCCGCCTGCACCTCCCGGGCGAGGAAGAGCTCGCCCGCCGAATTGTAGTACACGGCGTTGGCCAGGTCCATGCTGAACCGCTGCAGCCGCCCCGGCACGAACAGCGTGCTGGTGCCGTCGTCCAGCATCTCCACCCCGGCCTCCAGCGAATGAAACGCGCCATCCTTTGCGGAAGCGTCCGCGTCAAACACCCGGTCGCGCACCGCGCGATGGGTCAGGTCGTAGTACAGATAGCGGTTTTTGGGCTCGAGGTCCACCCAGGAATATCCCGTATACGTCGTGCGGATCGTCCCCCGCAGCAACACAGGGCCATCCGCCTCCACCCGCATCACCGGGGCCTCGTCCGGCTGCGCCGGGCCGCCCAGCATGGCCACGGTGTCGCCGTTGACCTCTCCGCCGTGGTCATATCCCTTTTCGCTGATGGAAAAGGCAATGCGCTCATGGGTAAAGTTGAAGTACTGCTCGAAGACGCTGCGCACGCGGTTGCCCGCATCCTCCAGGGGCTTCCAGGTCACGCGTCCCCCGGGCAGCAGCATCAACGCCACCGCCACCGCCAGCACCGACGGCACCAGCACCCTCGGCGCGGAGGTGTCCCGCTGAACGCCTCCGGTCAGCGCGAATACCGACGCTGCGGCGATCAGGCCCGGGATCGTGGCGACGATGGAGGCCGTCTTCGACAGGGCGTAGCTGGACAGAAGCATGGCCACCAGGATCATCACCGCCAGCGAGGACAGCTCCCGCTTGTACAGCAGCACAAAGAACAGCACGCCCAACGCCGCGGAGAGCAATCCGAAAAACCATCGCCCCCCCTGAACCGCCGCCGTCGCGTCCGCCGCCTCGCCCTGCAGGAGCGCAAAGAACGCGGCCATCGAGCCGATGGACTTCAGGTTGGCCAGCAAAACGGCTCCGGCGGACACGACAAAAAGCACCGCCGCGAGGATCGCGCCGGGAGCGGAGACTGCCGCCAGGCCGCACAGCACCGCGGTCCAGACGCCCGCCCAGGCGATTCCGGACAGCCCGCCGCTTCCAAGGGAAAAGTCGGCGGCGCTCGCCATGGTCAGCACGCCGCTGACGACAAACAGGGCCGCCAGCGCTGCGGCAATCAGTATGCGAATGTGTTTCGCCTTGTTCTTCATCGTACCGTCCTGCGTTTTGCACGGGCTCCGCACTCGCTTCGCATTCACCCGTTATCGTATTCGTCGTCAAAGGCCGCTTCCGCGGCGGCCTTCCGGTCCCCGGCCTCCTCAAGGTCCCAGGGATCCAGCCGGTCGGCCTGTATGCCGGCCATCCGCAGCCGCTCCAGCATCTCCATGGCGTCCTCCCGGGCGTCGTCGGACACCCAAACCAGCTTCACGGTGATGCCGGACTGCTGCATGCGCATGGCGATGTCCGCGATGCGGGTGGTGAGCTTCGCGGTGACCAGCACCGCGCCGCCGGTGCGCTGGAGCCGCCCCATCATCAGCATGAGCACGCGCTCGTAGTCATAGGGGCTGTCGAAGGCTACCTTCAGCATGGCCTCGCGGAAGCCCGCAAAGTCCGCGGGAAACTGGCCCGCAAGCTCGGAGGGATGGGCGTTGGTCAGCGGCATTCGAACCGGATAGCCCGCCTTCAGCTGCGCCTTTGCGGCGTTCAGGCTGGCCTCGCAGATGCAGTCCTCGAGGGTCAGCTGCTGGTCCCTGAGCGCGGTGACCTGCTGCAGGTCCGGGATCACCAGCGTGTCGGGACGCGCGCTCTCCTCATACGTGCGCACCATCAGTTCCCGCTTGCGCAGGGAGAGCTTCCAGTGTACCTTTTTCAGCTCGTCGCCGTCCTGCCAGCTCCGCACGTCCGAGGGCGAGGCGGTGTCCTCCGTGGCCGTGGAGCGAAATTCCGGCCCTTCATCCACGTTTTTCAGCAGCATCGGCGGCACGTCCGAGACCCTGGGCAGCACCTCCATGCGCACGAGCTTCAGGCGGGGGCGCCGGGACAGCCGGATCAGGCCGAAGATGTCCACCACGGTGATCCGCGTCACGCCCGCCTCGTATTCCCCCCGATGGGGGCAAGGAATCACCTGTCGGAAAGTCCGCGTGATCCAGGGCGGAGTGTAGACGTTTACCTCCTGCACGGCATCGCAGCCCGTGGGTACATTCAGCTGGATGCGCACCGCCGAAACCGGCAGCAGCGAAGCGTGGCGCACCGTGAACACGCACATCAGCCGGTCGCCGCGGGTCACGCGGGCGCGAACGCCCTTCAGCGCAAACCGCAGTGTCCACAGCGTCCACAGCACGGAGACCAGGCCCAGGCCCAGCATCGCCAGCAGCGTGTAAAACATCAGATAATACACCTTCGTGCCCGTGGTCAGCCCCGCTGCCAGCAGCGCCGCCATGCTGATCCCGTAGCCCACGCGCCGGCCCGTCAGCGCGCTCATTTCACCTTGACCGGGACCTGCACGGATCCCAGCACGTTGTTCAACACCCGCTGGGCAGTCATGTTGCGCATGCGCGCCTCGGGGGACAGCACCAGGCGATGGGCCAGCACCGGCTCTGCCAGCTTCTGCACGTCGTCGGGCTTCACGTAATCCCTGCCCTCCAGCAGGGCGTTGGCCTGCGCCGCGCGCACCAGCGAGATGGCCGCGCGGGTGGACACGCCCAGCTGCAGCGCGCCGGACTTCCGGGACGCCGCGGCGATGCTGGAGACGTACACGCGCACCTCCCGGGAGGCATAGACCTTCTCCACCTCCTGCTGGAGCCGGAGGATGTCCTGGCTGGTGCAGATGGGCTTCAACTCCTCCATGGGCCGGGCGGAGCCGGTGTAGCGCTCCAGGATGTCCGCTTCCTCCTCAGCGGTGGGATAGCCGATGGAGATGCGCATGAAGAAGCGGTCCAGCTGGGCCTCCGGCAGCGGGTAGGTGCCCACAAAATCCACCGGGTTCTGGGTGGCCAGCACGATGAACGGGCGGGGCATTTCATAGGTCACGCCGTCCACGGACACCTGGCCCTCCTCCATGTCCTCCAGCAGCGAGGACTGGGTCTTGGGCGAGGTGCGGTTGATCTCGTCCGCCAGCACCACCTGGCTCATGATCATGCCCGGGCGGTACTCCAGCCCGCCGGTCTTGAAGTTGGCGATGGAAAAGCCGGTGATGTCGGAGGGCGTGATATCCGCCGTGAACTGGATGTGCTTGAAGGAGCAGTCCAGCGAACGGGCCAGAGCGCTGGCCAGCGTGGTCTTGCCCACGCCGGGCACGTCCTCGATCAACACGTGGCCGCGGCAAAGCAGAGCGATCATCATCAGCTCCACCGCGTCCTCCTTGCCCACGATCACCTTGCCCACGTTTTTCGTCAACATCTGCGCGAAGCGCTGCGTCACCTGCATAGTAGAATCTCCTCGAAAGTATTGTGCATCGTTGTTTGGACGGCTCGTGCGCTCTCCCGGTTCCCGGGCGACCGTCGCGCGCGACCCGCGTTCATCCAATTTTAGTATACCTTTTCGGGCGTTGATTTACAAGGAAATCTGTGCAAATGCCTCCGGATGTGCTATAATATTAAAAAAAGCGCCGCAATTTCGCTCCAATCCCCGGCGCCGCGTCGAAGGGGGCGTTCCGCATGATCCTGGGCATCGGCATCGACCTTTGCGCCATCGAGCGCATCGAAAAGGCCATCGAAAGGCCGCGCTTCCTCGAACGGGTCTATGCGGACGCCGAACGGGCGCGCATCGTGGCCGCCGCCGACCTCCGCCGGGGCGAAATCGCCGCGGGG
>JAFWBZ010000165.1 GCA_017537105.1 Clostridia bacterium
CACAAGGCGCAATTGGCGCGAAAAGGTTCAATATTGTTTTCTGTTGCGAAATCGCCCTTTCGCCTCGAAATATCGGACCACTCCCGAAAAACGGCGGCTTCCGGCGATTTCGGAGGCTGGCGATTCGAGAACGGCTTCTTCTGAAAAACGTTTGCCGGCGGCTTGACAGGGAGGGGAGCCGGGGGTATGATCGTATTATCGGGTCTTAACGAAGGGATCATCCCGTCGGGAACGGAGGTGCGGCATGGGCGATTGGGACAGCTATGAATGCGCGGCGCGCGCCATCGAGGGCGCACGCTTCGAGGTGGTGGACTTCATGCGCTTCAACGAAAAGAGCGACATCTGGAATTTCATTCCCCACAGCCACAACTATTATGAGCTGATCTTCTTCCTGCACGGCAACGCGCAGATTTCGCTGGGCGAGCGCAGTCTCTACGCCACCTTTTCCGATGTGATCCTCTACCCGCCGCGGCTGTCCCACACGGAGCACCTGCAGATCCGCCACAAGCAGGAGATCTACTGCCTGCAATTCCGGGCGACGGGCCTGAGCGCGCCGGGGGTGGTGCATCAGCAGGACCGCCGGCAGGAGATCAAGGCGCTGCTGGACGGCATGTTTGCCGAATACGGCCACGACCGGGACCCGGAGATCCTGTCCCGCTACCTGAAGCTGCTGGCGCTGGTCCTGGCCCGGGACCATTTCCGGGGCGATGCGCCCGCCCATCCCATCGACTACTGCATGATGTACATGCGCCACAACCTGGCCCGGGACATCACCATCGAGCAGCTCTCCGAGCTGATCCACGTGAGCCGGTCCCACCTGAACAAGCTCTTCGTGCAGCGCTCCGGCATGACGCCGATGCAGTACCTGCTGGAGATTCGCATCGACGCCGCCAAGTCGCTGCTGATGACCACGAACCAGTCCGTCGCCAGCATCGCCGCAGACGTGGGCTTTCATTCGCCCAAGTACTTCAGCAGCATCTTCCACCGCGCCACCGGCCTGTCGCCCCGGGAGTTCCGCAACGCGGAGGGGCTTGAGGCCTTTACCCGCGCCGCCCGGCAGTAAGCGGCGTCCCGCTTCGCAAAAAAGCGATTATTTTGAACCTTTTCAAGCGCATTGAGGCTTCTTTCCGCGCCGGCGCCATGGTACAATGAAACCATCCAAGGGCATCACAGCAGCGCAAGCACGATATATGGAAGCAAAGGAGCATTCGATATGAACGCGCTTTATCAGGAAATCATGTCCCTCCCCAAGTCCCCGCGAATCGAATCCCTGAAAAAGAAAATGCTGGACGAGCCCCGCTACGTCAGCATCGAGCAGGCGCACATCGTCACCGAGGTCTACAGGCAGACTGAGGGCGAGCCCGCCTGCATTCGCCGCGCCAAAGCGCTGAAGGCTGCGCTGGAGCAGATCAAAATCCGCATCGAGCCGGACGAGTGGATCGTGGGCAACCGCACCGCCGGCGTGCGCGCGGGCGTGGTGTTTCCGGAGACCGGCGCATCCTGGGTGGACCGCGAGTTCGAAACCCTGCCCACCCGGCCGCAGGACCGGTTCCTTGTGCGTCCGGAGGACATCGTGGAATTCCGCGAGAGGATCCTGCCCTACTGGAAGGGCGTCTCCCTGGAGGACCAGGTGCGCGCGAGGGCGGGGGAAGAGGTCAACGCCATCGCCCGCGTGGTCAAGATCAACCAGAAGGACCACTCCCAGGGCCACATCTGCCCCAACACGAAGAAGTGGCTGGCCATGGGACCCGCCGGCATCCTGGCGGACGCCGAGGCACGGCTGGCCGCCAGCGCCGATGCGCAGCAGCGCGACTTCTACAGGAGCGTCATCCTGTCGATGGAGGGCGCCTGCGCCTTCATGCGCCGCTACGCCGAACTGGCCGAAGCGCTTTACGCCGAGACCGACAAGGAAAACCTTGCCGCAGTGGCCGCCGTCTGCCGCAAGCTGGCGGAGCAGCCTCCGGAGACCTACCATGAGGCCCTGCAGGCCACGTGGTTTTTGTACGTAATCCTCCAGATGGAGGGCAACGCCTCCTCCTTCTCCCCGGGCCGCATGGACCAGTATCTGTATCCCTATTTCCGCAACAGCCGCGCGGCGGGCATGCGCCTCGAAGAGGCGCTGGAGCTCACCGAGTGCCTGTGGCTCAAGTTCAACCAGATCGTGTACCTGCGCAATTCCAACAGCGCGAAGTACTTTGCGGGCTTCCCCATCGGCTTCAACGTGGCGGTCGGTGGCCAGAACCTGGACGGCTCGGACGCCTCCAACGAACTGAGCTACCTGTTCCTGCAGGCCCAGTCCCACCTGCTGCTGCCCCAGCCCAACCTGTCCCTGCGCATGTACAAGGGCTCGCCGGAGCAGCTGCTGGAGGCCGCGAGCCGGGTCATCGGCATGGGCAGCGGCATTCCGCAGGTGTTCAACGACGAGAGCATCATCCCGGCGCTGGAGCTCCATGGCATCTCCCACGAGGACGCGGTGAACTACGCCATCGTGGGCTGCGTGGAGCTGACGACCCACGGCAACACGCTGGGCTGGAGCGACGCCGCCATGTTCAACCTGGTCAAGGCGCTGGAGCTGACGCTGACCGGCGGCATCGACCTGCTGGACGGCCGGCAGATGGGTCCCAACTACGGCGATCTGACCACCTATGCCACCTATGAGGAGCTGGAGGCCGCCTTCGCCCGCATGATCGACCACTACATGGACCGCATGGTGGACATGGTCGCCATCATGGACGAGATGCACGCAAAGATCCTGCCCACGCCCTTCCTCTCCGCCGTGATCGACGACTGCATGGCGCTCGGCAAGGACGTCACGCTGGGCGGCGCGCACTACAACCAGGCGGGTGTGCAGGCGATCCAGGTGGCCAACGTGGCCGACAGCCTCGAGGCCATTCGAAAGTTCGTCTACGAGGACAAATCCGTGTCCGCCGCCGAGCTGCTGGACGCCCTGAAGCGGGATTTTGAGGGCTGCGAGCTCCTGCGCGCCCGGCTGATCCACAAGGCCCCCAAGTACGGCAACGACATTCCCGAGGTAGACGGGATCGGCGCGAAGTGGGCGCGCTACTTCGGCGAGGGATTGAAGAAATACCGCAACCGCCGCGGCGGCATCTACCAGATGGGCCTGTACACGGTGTCCGCCCACGTGCCGATGGGGCAGAACGTCGGCGCCTCCGCCGATGGCCGCCATGCCCGCGACCCGCTGGCCGACGGCGGCGTCTCCGCCATGTACGGCCGGGACGAGATGGGCCCGACGGCGCTGCTGCAATCCGTGGCCAGGCTGCCCTTCGAGCTGGTCAGCAACGGCTCTCTGCTGAACATGAAGTTCCTGCCGTCCTTCTTCCAGACGCAGTCCGGCATCGAAAAGTTCGCCCGGTTCCTGCGCGCCTTCTGCCGCTTGGGCATCAGCCACATCCAGTTCAACGTGCTGAATGAATCCGACCTGCGCGCGGCGCAGAAGGATCCCGAGAAGTATCGCGGCCTGACGGTGCGCGTGGCGGGCTACACCGCCTACTTCACCGAGCTGGCGCCGGATCTCCAGGAGGAGATCATCGCGCGCACCACCTACGACGCCGTATGACGGGCCGGAGCGACCGCGCGGCCGTTCCGGACTGTGCGCCGGAGTGCAGGGGAACGATCTTTGAGCTCAAGCGCTTCGCCGTGCACGACGGTCCCGGGCTGCGCTCCACGCTGTTTCTCAAGGGCTGTCCGCTGCGCTGCCCCTGGTGCCAGAATCCGGAGGGACTGTCCGCCGGGATCCGGCTGTGGCACCGGCCCCGGAGCTGCGTGCGGTGCGGGCGCTGCATCGCGGCCTGCCGCAGCGGCGCGCTGACGCTGTCCGACCGGGTGCACATCGATCGGTCGGCGTGCACCCGGTGCGGGCGCTGCATCGAGGCCTGCCCCGTCGGCGCTCTCAGCCTGGACGGGCGCGTCGTATCGCCCGGGGAGGCCGCGGACATGCTCCTGGAGGACAGGGTGTTCTTCCAGGACGGCGGCGGCGTCACCCTCTCCGGCGGCGAGGTGTTCGTCCAATGGCCGTTTGCGCTGGAGGTGCTGAAGCGCTGCAAGGCGGAAGGCGTGGACACGGCCATTGAGAGCAGCATGTACACCTCCGCAGACGTTCTCGAGCGCTTCCTGCCCCTGGTGGATCACTTCATCATGGACATCAAGTACATGGACGCGGAGACGCATCGGCGCGTGCTGGGGGTGGACAACCGCCAGATCCTGGAAAACCACGCGCGGCTGGTGGCCGCCGGCGCCGACGTGCTGGTGCGGACGCCGCTGATTCCGGGGTACACCGCCACGGAGGAGAACGTCCGCGCCATCGCCAGCTACCTCGCGTCGGTGGACCCTGACGCGAAGGTCGAGCTGCTCAACTTCAACCCAATGTGCCGCAGCAAGTACGCGGCGCTGGAATGGGAATATCCCGTCGACGGCCGTGCGCTGACGGCGGAGGAAATGGCCGCCTTCCACCGCATTCTGGAGGCGGAGGGCCTTCGAAACATCATAAGGGAGTGAGGATCATGTCGATGCTCGGAAGGTTTCTCGAGGCCGCCAGGGCGGACCGGCCCGTCTACATCTGCGAGGTGCGCGACGCCTTCCAGCGGGAAGGCGCGCGCGACTTCATCTTCCACGCGGTGCTCTACGACGGCGGCGTGCGCCGCTTCGCGCAGAAGCTGCCCGCCTGCGAAGGCCCGGAGGAGGACGCGTTCGTCGAGGAATACCTGACCGCCACGCTGTACAACCTGCTCTCCGCGCTGGGCGCCCGGGAGATCCGCGTGTACATCGATCCATGTGACGCCGCGCTCGCGGCCTATGCCGCGAAGCTGGACGACATCTTTCAGGTACATGCGCCCATTGCCGCCCGCAGCGGATATGGCAAGTGCCTGAACGTGAACCAGCGGGTGCTGGCCTCCCTGTGCGGCGCGGACATCCGCTTCCGCTTTGCCATCGCGCCCCTCGACCGGGAGCCCGGCCTGTCCGGGACCGCGCCTGCGCCGGCGGGACAGCCGGTGTTTGCCGCGCTGCCCGCGAGGGCGGAGGCGGGCCGCTTCATGGGCATGGACATCGGCGGCACGGACATCAAGCTGGCCGCCTCCCTGGACGGACGCCTGTGCGCCTTCAAGGAGTATGACTGGAACCCCTCCGCCTTCACCCGGGCGGAGCAGCTGACCGATCCGCTGGTGCTGCTCACCCGGCTGATGCGCGCCGCGGTGTGCATGGTCGCGGAGGGCCTCGGGGGCGAGCTGCCCCTGCCCGCCTTTGACAAGTCTGCCACCGACGCGGAGGTCGAGGCGGCCGTCTCCGGCATGGAGGCGCGGCTGGGCGACAGGCTCCGGAATTTCGACGGCATCGGCCTGTGCTTCCCGGACGTGGTCATCCGCAATCGCATCGTCGGCGGAGAATGCCCCAAGACCCAGGGCATGCGCAACAACACCGCGCTGGATTACGAGAGCGAATTTCAAAAGATCACCGCGCTGAACGACCTGCTGGCAGCATACGTGCGTCCCGGCGGGCCGGTGATGAACACCAACGACGGCCCCATGGCCGCCTTTACCACCGCGGTGGAGCAGGCCGCCGCGGGTCGGAATCTCTCCGACGGCTTCTTTGCCCACAGCCTCGGCACCGATCTGGGCTCCGGCTGGATTCTGCCGGACGGCTCCATTCCGGAGATCCCGCTGGAGGTGTACAACTTCGTCATCGACCTGGGCAGCTATGCCCAGCGCGCGCACCATCCGCTGGACGTGCGCAGCGTGCGCAACTTCGGCACGCACCTGCCCGGCACCCTACAGAAGTACACGGGACAGTTCGGCGTGTTCCGCCTGGCGGCGAAGCACCTGCCCGGGGCCGATCCCGCGCTCTTTGCGCGCGCCTTTGCAGACGGCATGTTCCGCTGGGAGGGCGAGCGTCTGACAGTGCCCACGGAGCCCCGGGATATGCGCAAGCCGTGCCTCGAATTCTTCATGCAGGCCGCGTCGGACGCCGAAGCTCCCGCCGCCGAGCTTTTCCGCAAAGTGGGGGAGTGCGTGGCCGTCACCTGGAGGGAGACGCAGTTCCTCCTTGAACCCGCGTGTACCGCGCGCACGCTGTTCGGACGACTGGTCAAGACCCAGGCCTGCTTCGACGAGATCTGCGAGGGCGCGCGCCGCGTCGTGCCGGATCTCCGGCTGGAGGCCGCCGACGAGGGCCTGGCCAACACGCCGCTGATGCGGCAGCTGGCGGACCATCCGGTATACACGGTGGCCCAGTTCGCCCAGGCCGTTGGCGCGATCTACTACGCCTGCCTGGGCATGGAATAACTCCGGACACAACGGCTCCCCCGGTCGAAAGGCCGGGGGAGCGCATTTTTTGTCTGTTCGCGATCGGGGCGAGCCGTGCGGCAGCTATTTGAAGCTGCAATCCAGGCCGGCGTCCAGGAACACCTGGCGGTACCTTTCGAGGGCTTCCGGGTGCAGCTGCTTGACGCCCTTCCACTCGTACTCGATGCCCAGCTCCTCGTACTTCTTTTCCCCGAACTGGTGGAAGGGCAGCAGGTGCACCTCGCGCACCCCGATCTCCGACAGCGCCCGGGACAGTCCCCTGGCGTGGGAGATGCCCACGTTGAAGTGGGGGATCACGGGGATCCGGGCGATCACCGGCTTGCCCGCGGCCACCACGGCCCGAAGGTTTTCCACGATCACATCGTTGTACACGCCGGTGTAGCGCCTGTGCAGCTCCCGGTCGTAGTGCTTGAAGTCGAACAGGTACAGGTCCGGGTGCGGAAGAAAGCTCCGGAAGCGCTCCGGGGCGGCGAAGCCGGTGGTTTCCACCGCGGTGTGGATGCCCTCGGCGCGCGCCGCGTCGATCAGCGCAACGGCGAAGTCCATCTGCTGGAGCACCTCGCCGCCGGACAGCGTCATGCCGCCGCCGGATTCCTCGTAGAAGTCGATGTCCTGCCGGACGACGCGCATGACCTCCTCCACGGTGCGCTCCCGGCCGCAATAGAGCTCATTTTCCATGGCGTCGGCGATGGGGGCGTTGCGATTTTGCGACTCCGGGTTGGCGCACCAGGCGCACTGCAGCGGGCACCCCTTGAAGAACACCGTGGTTCGGATGCCCGGCCCGTCGTTGATGCTGAATTTCTGTATGTTGAATATTCGTCCCCTGATCTCCATGGCTGTCTTTGCCTCGCTTTCCGCCGGTGCGCCGTATGCTAACAGAATCGGAGGGCCTGCCGCCCGAATTTGATTTCATCTGATTGTCGGCGCCTTACCCTTCGGGAGCCGCCGACCCGGCCAACCGCGCTGCGCGCCGGTTGCCTAATCATCATCTGATTGTCGGCGCCTTACCCTTCGGGAGCCGCCGACAATCATTATACCATGGCGGGACGCATTTGGGTTGCAAACCATGGCGCAACCCAAAATTTAACTATGGACATCGCAATGATTTCATTCGTAAGTTTTTGTTGACACGTAAGAAAATCTCTGCTATAATGGAGCCATCCGAAAATGGATAGTGGAGGTATGAAGCATGACGAATCCTTCCCGCTTCGGCAGCCTGACCGAGAGGATGTACCGGTATCGCGAAGCCGTTTTGGATAAGAAGCCCTACATCGACGCGGAGCGCGCGCTGCTGTGCACGGAGGTGTACCGGGCCAACCGGCATCAGCCCGCCGTAATGAAGCGGGCGCTGATGCTGAAGAACATCCTCGAAAAGATGACCATCTACATCGAGGACGAGAGCATGCTGGTGGGCAACCAGGCCTCGTCCAACCGGGACGCACCCGTGTTCCCGGAGTACACGATGGAGTTCATCATCAACGAGCTGGATCTGTTTGAGAAGCGCGACGGCGACGTATTTTACATCACGGAGGAGACGAAGGAAGCGCTGCGCTCCATCGCCCCCTTCTGGGAGAACAACTGCCTCCGCGCCCGGGGCGGCGCCATCATGCCCGACGAGATGGCCGTGTACATGGAGACCGGGCTGTTCGGCATGGAGGGCAAGCTGAACGCGGGCGACGCCCACCTGGCCGTGGATTATCCCGAGATTCTGCGCGTAGGCCTGAAGGGCTACGAGGAGCGGGTTCGCAAGCTGAAGGGCGAGCTGGATCTGTGCATGCCCGAGAGCATCGACAAGAACATGTTCTACAAGGCCGTGCTGATCGTCATCGGGGCCGTGCGCACCTTCGCGGGGCGCTATGCCGAACTGGCGCGAAAGCTGGCCGAGACCGCGGAACCCGAGCGCCGGGAAGAGCTCCTGGAGATCGCCCGCATCTGCGACAAGGTGCCCTATGAGCCCGCGCAGACCTTCCACGAGGCGGTGCAGTCCGTGTGGTTCATCCAGCTGATCCTGCAGATCGAGTCCAACGGCCACAGCCTGTCCTACGGGCGCTTTGACCAGTACATGTTCCCGTACTATGCGTTCAGCCGCGATCAGGGCATGTCCGACGAGGCCGCCGTGGAGCTGCTGGACAACCTGTGGATCAAGACGCTGACCATCAACAAGGTGCGCTCCCAGGCGTACACCTACTCCAGCGCCGGCAGCCCGATGTACCAGAACGTCACCATCGGCGGCCAGACCCGGGACCGGAGGGACGCCGTGAACGCGCTCTCCTTCCTGGTGCTGAAATCCGTGGCGCAGACCCGCCTGCCCCAGCCCAACCTGACCGTGCGCTACCATAAAAACCTCGACCCCGCCTTCCTGGACGAGGCCATCGAGGTGATGAAGCTGGGCACGGGCATGCCCGCCTTCAACAACGACGAGATCATCATTCCCTCCTTCATCCAGTGGGGCGTGAAGGAGGAGGATGCCTGCGACTACTCCGCCATCGGCTGTGTGGAGACCGCCGTGCCCGGGAAGTGGGGCTATCGGGTGACCGGCATGAGCTACCTGAACTTCCCGCGGATTCTGCTGTGCGTGATGAACGACGGCATCGACCTGACCACGGGCCGGCGCTTTGCCAAGGGCTACGGAAAGTTCACGGACATGCAGTCCTACGACGAGCTGCTGGCCGCCTGGGATGCGACCATCCGGGAGCTGACCCGGGCCAGCGTGATCGTGGAAAACGCCATCGACCTGGCCTCCGAGCGGGACGTGCCGGACGTGCTGTGCTCGGCGCTGGTGCAGGATTGCATCGGCCGCGGCAAGACCATCAAGGAGGGCGGCGCGATCTACGACTTCATCTCCGGCCTCCAGGTGGGCGTGGCCAACATGGCCGACAGCCTGGCCGCCATCAAGAAGCTGGTGTTCGAAGAGAAGAAGCTCACCGCCGAGCAGCTCTGGAGCGCCATTCTCGACGACTTCCAGAGCGAGGAGAGCCGGCGCGTGCAGAAGCTGCTGATCGAGGGCGCCCCCAAGTACGGCAACGACGACGACGAGGTGGACCAGCTGGTGGTGAGCGCCTACGACAGCTACCTGGACGAGATGAAGAAGTACCCCAACACCCGCTATGGCCGCGGCCCCATCGGCGGCATCCGCTATGGCGGCACCTCCTCCGTCTCCGCCAACGTGGGACAGGGCTACGGCACCATGGCCACGCCGGACGGCCGGAAGGCGCATCAACCGCTGGCGGAGGGCTGCTCGCCCGCCCATTCCCGGGACAGGAGCGGTCCCACCGCCGTGTTCAAGAGCGTGTCCAAGCTGCGCACGGAGCAGATCACCGGCGGCGTGCTGCTGAACCAGAAGGTCACGCCCACGCTGCTGGCCAGGGAGGAGAACAAGCAGAAGCTGACGATGCTGGTGCGCACCTTCTTCGACCGTCTGCACGGCTATCACGTGCAGTACAACGTGGTCTCCCGCGAGACGCTGCTGGACGCCCAGGCCCATCCCGAGAAGCACCGCGACCTGATCGTCCGCGTCGCCGGGTACAGCGCCTTCTTCAACGTGCTGTCCAAGGCCACCCAGGATGACATCATCGCCCGCACGGAGCAGACCCTGTAAAGGAAAAAGAATATTTGCCCCGGCCGGCAGATGCCGGCCGGGGCAAATCGTTCTCCAGGACGACAGGGCGGTTTCACATCTTTCATGACGGCCCGCGGTCAATCCGGCTGCTGGCCGTCATGGGCTTTCCACGCGCATTCCGTGAGCTGCAGATCGGTGAAGCGGGCCGTGAAGCTGGAATCCTCCGGGCTGCAGGCGTAGACGCCGAAGCGCACCCTGCCGCCGCCCTCCCACAGGTGGCACACCCGCATCTGTGAAAACGTCACGCCGTCGGTGGAGCACTCGATGCGGTAGTCGTCCTCCCTTCGGCTCAGCC
>JAFWBZ010000166.1 GCA_017537105.1 Clostridia bacterium
CGCCCACACGCTGCAGGAGGTCGCCGATGGCGCGGTTTCCCTGGAGGCCTTCACCGCCCAGCTCTCCGATGAGCAGCTGGCCTGGACACTGGGCGGTCAGCCCAACACCGGCGTGGCGAACACCTTCGGCTACGGCAACCTGCCGGAATTCGGCGTGCCCAACGTCATGACCGCCGACGGCCCCGCGGGCCTGCGCCTCCGGCCCGAGGTAGGCGTACAGACCACGGCCTTCCCCTGCGCCACGCTGCTGGCCTGCGCCTGGGACCCGGAGGTGTGCGAGGCCGTAGGCCGCGCCGCCGCCGAGGAGGTCAGGGAGAACAACATCGGCGTGTGGCTGGCGCCCGCCATCAACATCCACCACAATCCGCTGTGCGGCCGCAACTTCGAATACTTCTCCGAAGACCCGCTGCTCACCGCGCGGCAGGCCGGGGCGATGGTGCGCGGCATCCAGTCCACTGGCATCGCCGCCACGATCAAGCACTTCGCGCTGAACAACAAGGAGACCAACCGCCGCAATTCCGATTCCCGGGCCTCGGAGCGCGCCATCCGCGAGATCTACCTGCGCGCCTTTGAGCTGGTGATCCGCGAAGCCGATCCCTGGAGCCTGATGACCAGCTACAACCTCATCAACGGACAGCGCGCCAGCGAGAACGGCGAACTGCTCAACGGCATCCTGCGCGGCGAGTGGGGCTACGAGGGCCTGGTGACCACCGACTGGTGGAACTTTGCCGAGCAGTACCGGGAGATCGCCGCGGGCAACGACGTCAAGATGGGCTGCGGCTTTCCCGAGCGGCTGCTGGAGGCCCTGCGCCTGGGCGGCGTCACCCGTGCGCAGCTGGAGACCGCCGCGCGGCGGGTGTTCCGGCTGATTTTGAAGCTGGAGTGACTGGAAACCCGTGCCGGGATGGACCTCGCGTCCATTCCGGCGTTTTTTCTTTCCCCGGGAACCTCCCGTCCCTCTTCTGCGTCCAATGGATAAAAATACCAACGGAAACGGAGGGAGAACGATGAAAAAGCGACTGATTCTGGGGATTGCCCTGCTGCTGGCCGCGCTGCTGCTCGCGGGCTGCGCGCTGCTGCCATTCATGTTCGTCGCCCGAACCTCGAAGGAGAGCGTCGAATGGGACGAGGAAGTCCCCGCTGACGGCGAGGAAATGCTCTACGCGATGTACGATGAGCCGATGGAAGGAGCCGTCAACTCGATGGCGATGGCGGCGGGAATGCCCGCGCCGCTTCCCGAGGCGGACTTCAACACCGAGGAATACGCTGCGCTGACGGAAAACGGCTTCCAGAGCGCCGTCACCCGACCGCTCAGCACTTTCTCCGCCGACGTGG
The DNA here is from genome assembly GCA_017537105.1 of Clostridia bacterium. GTDB lineage: Bacteria > Bacillota > Clostridia > Christensenellales > Aristaeellaceae > UBA2862. Next base: position 1,336 of record JAFWBZ010000166.1, read on the forward strand.
ACACCGCCTCCTACTGCAACCTGCGGCGGATGCTGAACGATGGCTGGTCTCCCGATGAAATCCCCTCCGGCGCGGTGCGCATCGAGGAGATGCTCAACTACTTCCGCTACGACTACGCCAGGCCCGCCGGCGACGACCGCTTCGCCGTCACCGCGGAGCTGGCCGCCTGCCCCTGGAATCCGGAATGCGTGCTGCTGCGTCTGGGCGTACAGGCCGCGGACGCCCCGGAGCGGACGGACGAAGGGTCCAACCTGGTGTTCCTGGTGGACGTGTCCGGCTCCATGGGCGACCGGGACAAGCTGGACCTGGTGAAGCGGGCGCTGTCCATGCTCACGGACAACCTGGGCGAGAAGGACACCGTGTCCGTCGTGACCTACTCCGACGGCGAGCGGATCCTCATCGAGGGCGCGAATCCCGCGGCTGACCGCGCGAAGCTGCTCGCCGCCATCGAGGGGCTGGAGGCCCGGGGCTACACCGATGGCCAGCGGGGTCTGGAGCAGGCCTACGAGGTCGCCCAGCGCCACTTCCGGCTTCATGGCAACAACCGCGTCATCCTCTGCTCCGACGGCGATCTGAACGTGGGCATCACCAGCGAGAGCGAGCTGCACGACTACGTGTCGAAGAAGAAGGAGACCGGCGTGTACCTGTCCGTGCTGGGGTTCGGCGCAGGGAACTATAAGGATACCAAGATGGAGACCCTGGCGGACGACGGCAACGGCAGCTACTATTACATCGACTCCATCCTCGAGGCCCGCAAGGTGCTGGTGGAGGAGCTGACCCAGACCCTCTACGCCGTGGCGGACGACGTGAAGTTCCAGATCGAGTTCAATCCCGCCAAGGTCGCCGCCTGGCGGCAGGTGGGCTATGAGAACCGGCAGTTGAATGACGCCGACTTCGAGGACGACAAAAAGGACGCCGGAGAGGTCGGCGCGGGCGCCAGCGTCACCGTGCTCTACGAGCTGCTGCCCGCGACGGACGACCGCGCGAAGAGCGGACTTCGGTATCAGGCCAGCGCGCTCACCGATGCGGCCCTGGGCAACGAATGGCTGACCGTCTCCCTGCGCTACAAGGACCCCGGCGCGCAGCAGAGCCAGCTCCGGGAGGTTGTGGTGGACGACGCCATGATGACGGACGCGCCCTCCGGCGACTTCCTGTTCGCCGCCGCCGTGGCCGAGTTCGGCATGGTGCTGCGTAACAGCGAGTACCGGGGCGAGGCCGACTATGCCAGCGTGCTCGACCTGCTGAAGCGCTCCCCACTGTCGGACGACTATCGTGAGGAGTTCTTCTCCCTGGTCAAGATCGCCCAGCGCGCCGATGCACTGGCGGAATAACGATCATATAATTGCGGCGCGGACCTGCAAAGGCCGCGCCGCTTTTTTACGTTATCGAGATGCATTTTCGCCCGGGTTGTGCTATACTGATGGCATCACAGCTCCGGGAGGAAACGCCCATGATCCGCAAAGCCGTGCCCGACGACATCCCCTCCATCTCGGCCATCTACGACGCCATCCACGACCAGGAGGAGGCCGGACTGGCCTGCATCGGCTGGCAGCGGGGCGTGTACCCGACGGCGGACACCGCCCGGGACGCCGTCGCAGCGGGGGAGATGTACGTGCTGGAGGCGGGCGGCCGCGTCGTCGCCTCCGGTCGCATCAATCGGGAGCAGATGCCCGCCTACGCCGAGGTGGCCTGGCGCTACGACGCCCCGGACGACAGGGTGCTGGTGCTGCATACGCTGACCGTGGATCCCTCGGCCCGCGGGCGGGGCTTCGCCCGGCAGTTCCTGGCCTTTTACGAAGACCTCGCCCTGCAGTGGGGCTGCGTCGCGCTGCGCATCGACACCAATGAAAAAAACGCCGCCGCCCGCGCCATGTATGCGAAGCACGGATACGTCGAGAGCGGCGTCATCCCCTGCGTGTTCAACGGCATACCCGGCGTGCACCTGGTGTGCATGGAGAAGCGGGTGGACGGATGATCCATATTGCTGAGTGAACGGGAAATTGTTGACGAATGAGCGGCGGCGTTCCATCGAAACGCCGCCGCAGTGCATTCACAGCATGCCCAGCATTTGCACCGGGTTGTCCGCCGCCTTCACCTTGTCCATGGCGCGGACGATCACGCCCTCTTCGTCGATCAGGTAGGTGGTGCGCACCACGCCCATGGAGACCTTGCCGTAGTTCTTCTTCTCCTTCCAGCAGTCATAGGCCTGAATGACTACCTTTTCCGGATCCGACAGCAGCGTGAAGGGCAGGCCGTAGTTCTGCTCGAACTTCTTGTGGGAGGCTACGCTGTCCTTGCTCACGCCCAGCACCACCGCGCCCTTCTCCCGGAACTGCGGATATAGCTCGCCGAAGCCGCAGGCCTGCCTGGTGCAGCCCGCCGTGTTGTCCTTGGGGTAGAAGTACAGGATCACCCGCTGCCCGCGGTAGTCCGACAGGCGGTGCATGGTCCCGTTCTGGTCCGGCAATGCAAAGTCTGGCGCACGATCGCCGATGTTCAACATATTCGCATCCTCCCGTTCCGCCGCGGCCCGCGGCGCTTTTCTTTCCCCTATTGTACCAGATGCGCGCGCTCCGCGCAAGCCCGGTCACCGCGCCGGGAAAGTCGCCTCGTGGACGCCGCCGTCGTCGACCAGGCGGATGAACGCCTCCTCTACGGCCCGCCCGTCCATTTCGACGCGGCGCGCCCTCCGGTCGCAGGTCAGCCGATAGGTGCTGCCGCCGAAGCGCAGCGTCATGCGCACCTCCGGCCACTCGCCCAGCAGCGCGCGCAGGCGCACACGGTCGCCCCGGCGCTCGTAGCCCAGCAGCTCCAGGATGCACACGTACAGCCAGGCCGCCGATCCGGTGTACCAGGTCCAGCCACCCCGGCCCTCCTTCCCCGGCAGCGCGCAGATGTCCGCCGCGGTCACGTAGGGCTCCACGCGGTAGCGCAGCGCCTTCTCCGGCGTGTCGGCGCGGCAAAGTGGCAGCAGCATCCGGAGCGCCCTGTGCGCGCGCCCGGCGTCGCCCGCGCGGATCAGCGCCAGCAGAAGCCAGCACGCGCCATGGGTGTACTGCGCGCCGTTCTCCCGCACGCTCGGGGGATAGCCCCGCAGATAGCCGGGGTCCAGGCCGCCCGTCCCGTCGAAGGGCGGATCCAGCAGCCGGATGAGTCCGTTTCCCTCGTCCACCAGCTGCGTCCACGCGGCGTCGAG
>JAFWBZ010000008.1 GCA_017537105.1 Clostridia bacterium
CGTGTACGGCCACACCGAGAACCTGGCCAACATCATCGCCAGCAAGCTGGCCGACGCCGGCGTGCGCAACGTGAAGATGTACGACGTGTCCGTGACCCATCCGTCCGTGATCGTGTCCGAGGCCTTCCGCGTCAGCCACATCGTGTTCGCCTCCACCACCTACAATGCGGGCATCTTCGTAAACATGGAGAACGCGCTGCACGACATCGTCGCCCACAACCTGCAGAACCGCACCATCGCCCTCGTGGAAAACGGCAGCTGGGCCGCCACCTCCGGCGGACTGATGCGCGAGCTGCTCTCGAAGCTCAAAAACTGCACGATCCTCGACGAGACCGTTTCCCTCAAGTCCTCCCTGAAGGAGAGCCAGATGGACGACGTGGACGCGCTGGTCAGCGCCCTGCTGGACACGATGCCCAAGCCCGAGATCATCGAGCACAAGCCGGCCGAGACTGTGGAGCCCAACGCCATGTTCAAGCTCAGCTACGGCCTCTTCGTGCTGACCGCCAAGGACGGCAGGAAGGACAACGGCTGCATCATCAACACCGCGCAACAGGTGACAGCGCAGCCCAACCGCATCTCCATCTGCGTCAACAAGAACAACTTCACCCACGACATGATCGTCAAAACCGGCGAGTTCAACGTGAACATCCTCTCCACCGACGCCACCTTCGACCTCTTCAAGTGGTACGGCTTCCAGTCGGGCCGCGACACCGAAAAGATCCAGGGGGAGAAGCTGCCCCGCAGCCGCAACGGCATCGTCTACCTGGAGGGCGCCACCAACGCCTTCATCTCCGGCAAGGTCGTCGAAATGCACGACTACGGCACCCACACGATGTTCGTGGCCGACGTCACCGAGGCCCGGGTGTTCAACAACACGCCGTCCGTGACCTACGCCTACTACTTCGCCAACATCAAGCCGAAGCCGCCGGTGGCCGCAAAAAAGCAGACCGGCTGGGTCTGCAAGATCTGCGGCTATGTGTACGAGGGCGAAGACCTGCCCGCGGACTTCATCTGCCCGCTGTGCAAGCATCCCGCGTCGGACTTTGAGAAGATCAAGTAGCACGAATCACAGGGTTTCCCGAAACGCGCGCGGCGCCCCGACAGACTGTCGGGGTGCCGCTTCTGTGTGATGATCTCTCTTATTCGAAGCTCAGCACGACCTTGCACTCCTGCTCGGGGTGGTCGATCTGGTGCTTGATGGCCTTCTCTGCCTCGGTGAAGTGGAACTTGCTGGACATGATGCCGGCGGGGGTCAGGCTGCCGTCCTCGAAGCCCTGGATGACCTCGGGGAAGCGGTAGTTGTTCAGGCGGGAGCCGACCACATCCAGCTCCTTCTTGACCAGCTGCACGGAAGCGATGGCCGAGGGCTTGTTCACCAGGCCCAGCGTGACCACGCGGCCCGCCGCAGAGGCCAGGGAGACGGCCTGCTCGAAGGAGGACGGGATGCACACGGAGTCCACGATGACGGGCATGCCCTCGCCGTCGGTCCAGGCCATGACCTCCGCCTCGAGGTCCTTCTCCCGGACGTTGACCACGATGTCCGCGCCCAGCTTCTTCGCGCGCTCCAGGCGGGAATCGAACAGGTCGGTCATCATGACGGAGGCGCCGCGGGCCTTCGCCACCTGCATCACGGTGATGCCGATAGGGCCGGAGCCCATGACGAGCACCTTGTCGCCCTCGTGGATGTGCCCGCGATGGGCCACCTGCATGCCGATGCTGTAGGGCTCCACCAGGGAGATGACATCCTCGGGCACCTTGCTGGTGTCGATCCTGTAGCTGGCGGACTCCGGGGCCACCACGTACTCGGCAAAGCCGCCGTCCCGATGCACGCCGGTCACCTCGACGGTGTTGCACACGTTGTGACGGTTGGTGCGGCAGGCATAGCAATGGCCGCAGGCGCGGACCGGGTCCACCGCCACCACGTCGCCGGGCTTCAGGTCCTTGACGCCGGGGCCGATCTCCTCGACGACGCCGCCGTACTCGTGGCCGATCAGACGCGGATAGGTCGCCAGGGCGTTGGTCCCCTTGTAGATGCCGATGTCAGAGCCGCAGATGCTGCCGTACTTCACGCGGATCAGCACGTCGTCGGGATTCTTGATTTCCGGCTTCGGCACCTCTGCCACGCGGATCTCAAAAGGCTTGTCAACGAGAACTGCTTTCATGATAACAACACACTCCTTTCGTTCAGGGCCGAAAATGTCCTTGGAAAAGCCTGCTTCCCGGGCTGACAGTGCAGGCGGGAAAAGCAGGCTGTACGTTGATTTTCGAGGGATCAGCCGCCCAGATACACGCGCTTGACGTCTTCGTTGTTCGACAGGTTTTCGCAGGTATCGTGGATGACGATCTCGCCGGTCTGCATGACGTAGCCGCGGTGGGCGGTGGCCAGGGCGATCTTGGAGTTCTGCTCGACGAACAGGATCGTCGTGCCGTCCTTGTTGATGTCCTTGACCGCCACGAAGATCTCCTTGACGATCAGCGGGGCGAGGCCCATGGAGGGCTCGTCCAACAGCATCAGCTTGGGCTTGCCCATCAGGGCGCGGCCCATGGCCAGCATCTGCTGCTCGCCGCCGGAGAGGGTGCCCGCCAGCTGCCACTTGCGCTCCTCGAGGCGCGGGAAGCGGCGGTAGACATCCTTCATGTCTTCCTTGATGCTCTTCGTGTCCTTGCGCAGATACGCGCCGATGGTCAGGTTTTCCTCGACGGTCAACTTGGAGAACACGTGCCTGCCCTCGAGGGACTGGAGGATGCCCAGGCTGGCGATGCGGTTGCCGCCCATGCCCTGGATCTCCTTGCCCTGGAACAGGATCTTGCCGCGGATGCCCCTCGGCTTCGTCAGGCCGGAGATGGACTGCAGCGTGGTGGTCTTGCCCGCGCCGTTGGCGCCGATCAGCGTGACCATATCGCCCTCGTTGACATAGAGGTCGATGCCCTTGACGGAGTGAATGTTGCCGTAGTAGTAATGGAAATCCACAAGCTCAAGAATCGGCGCCATATCACTCACCTCCCAGATAAGCCGTAATCACGTCGGGGTTGTTCTGCACTTCTTCGGGCGTGCCGTGCGCCAGGAGCTTGCCCTCGGCCAGCACGTAGATCTCGTGGCAGACGTTCATGACCAGCTTCATGTCGTGCTCGACCATCAGAATGGTCACGCCCAGCTTCAGGATGCGCTGCAGCAGCTCGTCCAGCTCCAGCTTCTCCTGGGAGTTCATGCCCGCGGCGGGCTCGTCCAACAGGATCAGCTTGGGATCGCTGGCCAGGCCGCGCACGATCTCCAGCAGGCGCTGCTTGCCGTAGGACAGGCTGCCGGTCTGGTCCTTGGCGTAGGGCTCGAGGCCGACGAACTTCAGCCACTCGTAGGCCTTCGCGTAGGCCTCCTTCTCCTCCCGCTGCTGGGAAGGAATGTGGAACATGTCCGTCAGGTAGTTGGACTTCAGCCTGGAGTGCATTCCGACCAGCACGTTCTCCTGCACGGTCATCTTGCGGAACAGGTTGATGTTCTGGTAGGTGCGGGTGATGCCGAGCTTGTTGATCTGATAGGGCTTGGATCCCTGGATCTCCTTGCCCTGGAACATCACTTTTCCGCTGTTGGGCGTGTACACGCCGCTGATGCAGTTGAAGAACGTGGTCTTGCCGGCGCCGTTGGGGCCGATGAGGCCGGTGATCTGGTTCGGCTTGATGTGAACGCTGACTTCGTTGACTGCCGTCAGGCCGCCGAACTTGATGGTAACCTTATCCGTTTTCAGCATTCTTGCTCACCTCGCTTCCAGAATCCCCCTTGCCCAGCTTGCGCTTGCAATAGGCGTAGATGTCGCGCAGGCCGCCGTACAGGCCGCCGGGCAGCGCCACGATGACGATCAGCAGCAGGATGCCGTACACGAAGCCCTGGAACTCCTGCAGGGAGCGCAGGGATTCGATCAGCAGCTCCACGGAGATGACGCCGATGATCGGGCCGAACATGGTGCCGGTGCCGCCGAACAGCAGCATTGTCAGGAACAGCACCGACTGCTTCTTCTGGAACGTGTCCGGATGGACGTAGCCCACCAGGTGCATGTACATCGCGCCCGCGAACGCCATGTAGAAGGCGCTGGTGGCGAAGGCCATGACCTTGTAGCGGCGGACGTTGATGCCCATGCCGTTGGCGGCGTGGGAGTTCTCGCGGATGGCGGTGAAGGCGCGGCCCGTCTTGGAGTTGACCAGGAAGAACTTCGCCAGCAGGAAGATGATCACCATCAACAGCGCGAAGAAGAAGTAGTTGCGGTAGGAGAAGGGCTGGCCACAGAAGGCCATCTGGGTGGAGTTGATGCCCTTGAAGTCGCCGGTGATGTTGCCCGGGGAGTGCACCAGCAGCTGGTACACGATCTCGCCGAAGGCGATGGTCGACAGCGACAGGAAGTGGAACACCAGCTTGGAGGCCGGGACCGCCAGCAGCGCGCCGACGCCGGTGGCGATGCATGCTGCGATGATCATCGTCACAAAGATCGGCAGATGCAGGTGGTTGTGCAGCAGCGCCGAGCCGTAGGCGCCGATGGCGTAAAACGCGGCGTGGCCCAGGGAAATCTGTCCGGAGTAGCCGAACAGGATGTCCAGTCCGGACACGGCGATAATGTAATAGAAGATGGTGCAGCAGAGCATCAGCGGATACTCATTGAGGAACACGGGCAAAAGCAGCGTGAGCACCAGCAGCACCAGAACGGGAAGCAGCTTCTTCCGCTTCTCCTGTTTGCTCATATCGGGATTCAAAGTATTACCTCCTCTCAATGCGTTCCCGATCGATCATTCATCCGCGATGGCGCGTTCGTTGAAGATACCGGTGGGCTTCACGAACAGGAACACGATCAGGATGATATAAGCGATCAGATTCTTGTAGTCGGAGGAAATGTAGCCCGTGACAAACGTCTCGATCAGGCCCAGCAGCAGGCCGCCGACCATGGCGCCGTACATGTTGCCGTAGCCGCCGATGACCGCGCCGGAGAAGCCCTTGTTGCCGATCTGATTGCCCAACAGGATGAATACGCCGTAGAGCGGTCCCACCAGGATGCCGGCGACGGCCGCGAGTCCGGCGGACAGGCCCCAGGTGATGCCCGTGCTCAGGTGGACGTTGATGCCGCAGGACTGCGCCGCCATGGGATCCATGGCCGCAGCGCGCAGCGAGGTGCCGAAGCGGGTCTTGGTCATGAACAGGTGCAGCAGCACCATGATGACCAGGGACGCCACCGTGCACAGGATCTGCTCGGGACGCACGTTCACGCCGAACAGCTTGACCTTTTTAATGGAAAACACGGAGGGGAAGTTGAGGGTAAGGGAGCCCCAGGTCAGCTGCGCGCCGTTCTGAATGATGTAGGAGATGGCGATGGTCGCCAGGACCACATAGATTGGCAGCACGTTTTTGTTGAGCAGCACGCGGATGACGCCGCGCTCCAGCAGCATGCCGACCAGGAACGCGCAGATCACGGTGAGCAGCACGGATACCACAAACGGGAGCTTCAGGATGCTGAAGAAGGTCAGTCCCAGATAGGCACCCAGAGTCATGATATCACCCTGTACGAAGCTCATCAGGCCGGATGC
>JAFWBZ010000167.1 GCA_017537105.1 Clostridia bacterium
AGTGCTGCGAGAACAAACATAATTAAAAAAGCAAAGCAAATCCTCGCCGCCATCGATGCGGAATTAGTTTCATCCGGCAAGATTCCCCAGGTCGTTTATATTTTCCGTGCGAAGAACTTCTTCGGCATGGCTGACCAGCAGGAAATCGTCGTCAGTACGGGCGCTAACGCAGAACAGGACATGTCTGCCGACGACATCGCAAAGCGCTATCTGGAGGACAGCAGAACGGTGGAGACCACGTTCTCGGACGAACAGTAAAGCCCCTTTATATTTATAATATATATAATATATACTCGCGCGTGCGCGCGCGCAGGGGTAGTTCAAGAATGAAAGTTGAGTATTACTAAACTTTTGAGACAGAAAATGCAGGTGAATTTAGAGCCGCAGAAAGTGAAAATTGTCCTATTTTTCCAAAACCCACAGAAAGGCGCAGAAAGTGGTTTTTTCGCCTCGACTGCCCTGCGTCCCTGATCGTGCCAGACCCTCCCGGCCCCCACCGCGCCAAAACGATTTCTGTTACGCGGTGCTTCATGGATGTGACATACTTGCGTAATATCTCTGTGGTGCTGGTGCCGCTCCCGGGCGTGGTCCGGCTTACACCCTATTGCATAGTAGGCAGGTAGGTAATAGCAGAGGTAACAACCTACTGCGACGGTAGGTTATAAGAGTTTCTTATGGTTGTGCTGCCTGCTGGCGGTGGTCCTGGTGGCGGCGTTGGGCCTCGGCTCCTGTCCTCCGTGGGTCTGTCCGTCCTCCGTGGCGGTGGCGCTCTGTGGCGGCTTCTGCGGGGCCTGTGGGCGATTCGTGGGGTGGGGTAGTATACTCGGCAGGGGTGGCGGCGCTGGCGGCTGTATGGGCGTTTTACATCGTTTTAGTGATGGGTGGGCGCTGGTGGTCCTCCGTGGTGACGGTGGCGGCGTGGCTCCTGAGCTTCTACGGGGCGCTGTGACGGCCTCCGGGGCTGTGCCTTGGCTGCCGGGGGCTGTCCAGCTTCGCGGAGGCCGTGACGGCCTTGTACGGCGTTTCCTGCGGTGGGTGGGTCCATGTGTCGCTGGGCGTCTCCTGGCGGCGCTGGCGGGCGCTCTCGTGGGCGCTGGGGCTGGGCGTGGGGCTGGTAGGCTGATGGGTTACGCGGGCTCCCGTGGGCCTCCTGGGTCTCCTGGAGGGCACAAAAAGCCGGGGCGTTATGCTCCGGCTTTATGTCTGATTGGGACATTGCAAAAATGCTTGTGTGCTGTCCGCCAGTGCTCAATGAGCCTGTCGCGCTCTTCGTCGTCGATGCGGGGGATGTCGTTATATAGTGTCGTCGTGGCTCCTCGGCGGTATATGCAGCTCGCGCGGTGTTCCGTCTGCGGGTCTGGCAGTAACTCCGCGCCTGCTTGATCTATTATGTTCCGGCTGTCTTGGCGGGTAGCGGTCTTGAGGGCTACGCGGGCGGGGAAATTGCATTTTATTTCAGTGGGAATAATGTTTCTCAATGGTGATTGGGTGCAGCATATCAAATGAATTTTTGCAGCTCTTGCCAGTATTCCAAGTTCTTGTAATAGCGGCGTGACGGTTTTTTTCTGCGTGGTCATTAGGTCGGCTAACTCGTCAATAACAATGTAAATGTCTGATCCGGGATAGACTTTGACGCCTTGGCGCTTCATCTCCTGCAAGCGCTGGTCCATGATCTCAATACACTTTTTCAGCGTCTGTATCATGTCGGCGGATGTCTCCGCATAGCCTATACAATGTGGGGCGGCTCTAAATGCGTCCAATTCTACGCCTTTACGATCTAAAAATATAAACTGCTTTTCGCTCGGGGGGTAGTGTAAAGCGGTGCAGATAATGGCGTTTAATACGGTGCTTTTTCCGCTGCCGGTAGCTCCTGCAATCATTAAATGGGTTTGGTCCAGCATATCGCGGTAAATGGTATATATTGGGCCTCCGGGCAACCTGTAGTAATATGGCATGGTGTCGGGTACTCCTCTCGTAAAATGGCGGGGATTGCTCCCCGCCTTGCTTATTCTTCCTCGGTGGCTTCGGCAGTGATCCGCCTAATTTCCGCGAAAATTCGCGGGATGTCGTCGGGATCGAGTGGGCGGTCTTGCTTGGCGTCCTCCTCTGCAAAAAGGGCCTCGTCGTCTGCTGTCCAGCCTCCGCCAATAAGGGCGTATGCGGTTTCTGTGATCTCGTACTGTGTCATGGTGTAACCTCCTTTTTTCTCCATTCTATCACAAAAATCTTCAGTAGAATTTTACAAAATTGTGAATTGTGGGGGCTTATACTGCTACGATGTTAATATACTGTCCATGTTTCAAGGCTCTGTCAACGTCTCGGGCGCTGTATGCGTCCTGGTGGCTGGTGGGTGTCCATTCTCCGCCGATTTTACAGAGGTGGGTGATCTGGAGATAGTTCCCGCGGCTGCTCTGGTGGATGACTTGCCGGGTAAATCCCTTATTGTAAAGCTGGTGGGCGTATAGTGTGCGGCCCTCGATGATGTCGTTGTATATGCGCTCCGCTATGGCGGTGTTGTGCTGGTCGATGGCATCCGCGCGGGCGCGGGCTTCGGCTTTCTCGGCGGCGCTGAAGCGGCTATAGTTACGGAAAAGCGTCATGGTGGCGCGATAGGTGGCTTTTACCCAGATGCGCATTAAATCGCCTCCCTTTGGCGCTGTTCGCAATAACAGCAGTTGTGTGGGGCGTTCTGTTTCCAGCATTCAAGCCCTGATCCGCTGTAAATATCGCAATAATCGCAACCATTCCAATTTGGGCGGGCCTTGCAGATGTTTACAACGGTTTTCCGCTGGGGGCGGCTTAGATACTCCTGGCGGAGTCTCTCGGCGTTCTGGTGGTCTGTCATATGTTCGGCACTCCTTTCCTGGTTGTTGGGCTTATTCATGCATTCCGTCAAGCTTTAAAAGGCAAGTTAGAATTGCGTTGTAACTGGCTACGCTGCTACGGTGAAACACGTGGTTGATTTCGTTGTATTCTCTGCTATCCTCCATGATCTCTCCGGCCTTCTCAAGGGCTGCTATTGCTTCTTTTATGGGGGCGCTTATCTTCTTCATGTATTCGGGCATTGTCTCGGCTCCTTTCGTGGTCGTGGTGCTGCTGGCGGTCCGCCTGCCGGCATTGGTAGGGGCTGGCGCTTTGTCCAGCCCTAACCAACGGCGGCGGGGGTTATGCTTCGGCGGCTCTCATGATCTCCGCGCTCATGCTTTCGATATAGTCAACAGCTCTTTTTGCTCTGATCGCCTCCGTGGCGGCTCTGATATATTCTTCACTGTACTTGTGCCGGGTGACGGTCTGAAAAATAGCCTTGTCCATCTCGGCGGCGCTGATCCTTCCGCGCTCAAACTGGCGGAGGATCATATAAAAGGTCTGGATGGCTTCGTGGGCCTTCTCGGTGTTTCTGCTCATGTTCTCGGCCTCCTATTTGTCGATGATGTACCGGGATCTTTCGCGGGTGCTCATGCGCTCCCATTTGGCGAGGGGGATGTATATCCACTGTTCGCGGCGGGGGTCCCAGACCTGGAGACAAACTTTTCCATTGGCTACGCAGTACATTTATAACACCTTCTTATTCTCCAAATATTCCCGGAAAACGTTCTTCAATTTCGATGCTGTCGGCGCTGGTATAGTCTCCGATAATGTTCCCGTCGGCGTCGTAGACGTTGCCGCGGTAGATGCCCTCATTGGGGTAGAATGTGCAGTCGGCGTATACCGCCGGATTTTTGCGTCCATCTCCATACCAATAATCGATCTTCATTTAAACCGCCTCCTTTGCGGTGCCTGCGTCCTTGGGGAGGATCGCGGCCAGCTTATCGATGATCTCATTGTATGCGGCATCATAGCGGGCGGGCGTGGTGAATTTGTTGTCACGGGTGGCGGCTTCGAACTGGTTGATATCTCGGGCGGCTCCGCTTAGGCCCTTCCAGGCGTATTCCCCTACGGCTTTGCCGATGGTCTCCAGCTCGGCGACGGTGGCGGGGCTGAGGGTCAGCGGGTCCACGTTCACCAGGGCGGTGACTATGCGCTGCTTGGCGGCGTTGAACGCCTTCAATAGGTCATTGTAGCGGCGGGTGGCGGTGGCGCGGGTGGCGGCGTCGGCTGCGGCCTTCTGGCGGTCGGCGCGGAGCTTCGTGGCGCGGCGCTTCAGGTCCTCACGGCGGGCGTCAAGGCGATAATTGCTTTTATCGATGAGGTACACGGGGCGGCGGTTGGCGTAGTATACGCGGCAGGGCTGCGGATGCTCACCGGGGGTCATGTCGCGCTGGCGCTCGGTCCAGTCGCGGGCGGGCTCGGTCCAGGGCTTCAATAGGTCATTGTGCTGGGCGATGATCCACGCCTCGCAGGTCGGAGACTTGCGCAGGTCGTGAAAAGTGCCCTTCGCATAAAAGGTGGAAAATACGGTTTTGTAACCATGGGCGCGTCCGAGACTGTAGCTCATGCCGTGGTCGTCGTAGTCGTCGCGCAGATTGTCGGCGGTGATGGGGGCCATGTGCAGATCGCAGTAAATGCCATAGGTGTTGCCGGTGTCGCGCATGATGATGGCGGCGGTGCTGGTGGCGGGGTCGTGTTCGGCTCCGGCCAGTTTCCATGCTTTTTTGATGGTGAATGGGGCCGGTATGCGGCGGATGGTCACGGGCTGCTGGAAGTCAAAGCCGAGTTTGATGTGCAGGCCTTTGAAGATGGCGGGATTGATTGCGAGGATCGCGGCGGCTTCCGGGGTGGCGGTGGGCTTCGTGGCGGTGACGGTGTTGTTATTCATGGTTTAATCTCCTTTCGTTCTCTGGCGCTCTGTGCGGCCTTCTCGCGGCCTCTGTGCGGGGGTGCTGTCTCTGTCTGCTCATTGGTCTCTCCGTCCGTCTGCGGGGCGCTCTGCGTCTCTGTGTGCGTCGCTGGGCTGTTTCACGGCCTCGCTGCTTGGGACGGTGTGCGGGGTTACGCTGCCATGACGGCGGCTATTATGGTGTTCTGGTCGGTGATGATCTCGGCGGCGTGGTTGTACTCCATGGCCTCAAATACGGGGGCTGCGTCCGCGTCGAACGTTAGCAGGGTTACGGCCTCGGCGGTGTCGCGGATCGCCTGACAGCTAAATGCGTTTCTATAGCAGGTGATTTCCTGCCGGGCTTCCTCTGTGGTGCCGGGGACGATCGTTATTAACAGCATGGGCGCGGCCTCCTTCGCGGTCGGTGGGTGTGCTCCTGGGGTCTCTCTCCGTTCTTTCTTCCTTCAATCCTCGCGGCCCGTGCTCCGTCTGTCCGTCTCTTTCTGTTCGCGCTTCGCGCTGGGCGGCGGTTGGGCGGTCCGCCGGGCCCGTGGTCGGTGGGGTGCCGGTTGATTACGTGTATAGTATATCATGATTACACGTATACGTCAATATGGATTAGATATTTTATTCTTGATTTCGTGAAATTCTTTTTTATACTATCATAATAAAATGTAATATATGCGTCCTGTGGTCCTCCGTGGTGCCGTCCTCCGTGGCGGTGGATCGTGTCCAGCGTGGCGGCGTGGGCTGACGGCCTCCGGCGCTCTGACGATCTGGAGACGGTAGGCAGGCGGGCGACGCTGTGCGTCCTCGCTGGGGCTTGTTGTGGCGTCTCCGCTGGGCTGATCCGCTGGGCCTCCGCTGGGCGTGGGCGGCTCCTGGGTGCTCCTGCGGCCTCTGGTGGTGCGTCGTGTGTGGTAATATATATAGTAGGGTTTCGCGCTGGTGCTGGTCCGTTTGGGGCGCTGCTTTAGGTGTGTAGCACCAGCGGGTTGCAAACCGTGGCAAATATTCGGCCCCGAGGGGGAATCTGGACACGCCCCGTGGCCGGGGGTAAGTCCCTCTACCACCGAAAATAAAGAAAAAGCTAAAAATTTCAAAAAGGACAAAAAGACTTATGATTCTCTTTCAATCAATAAGCAATTATAATGCCAAAATTACGTCTATCCATATTGACAATTACACGCAATACGTGTATAATGGTACACGTAACGGAGGTGTTGAGAGTGAACGTCGTATCTTATATCAGGGTTTCCACTGATGGCCAGTGCGGAGATGATAAGTTTGGACTGGATGTCCAGCGCGATCAAGTGCGCAAATACTGTGATATGCACGGTATGACTATCATTGATGAATACCGCGATGAAGGCGAGAGTGGAGCTAAAGAGCGTCCTGGATTCGATTCTATTGTTTATGGCGAAGCAAGCAATCCGCCCATTGAAGCTGTGGTTGTTGCCAAATCCGACAGAGTGGCGCGTGACATCAATATTTACTACTACTACAAGATGATGCTTATGAAGAAAAACATAAAGCTGATTTCTGTGGCAGAGGATTTCGGGAATATGGGCGTATTCGCCAGTATGCTTGAAGCATTCACGCTTTGCGTCGCTGAGATGGAACGCGACAACATAAACAAAAGAACGTCTGGTGGCCGCACAAAGAAAGCATCCAAGGGCGGTTACTCTGGTGGTCAAGCACCCATGGGGTATAAAGTTCAGGACGGTTGTCTTGTAATCAATGAAGAAGAAGCAAACGTTGTCCGAAAAATCTTTGAGTGGAGAGATGGCGGTGCTACTCTTATGAGCATCGTCGAAGAACTGAATGATGAGGGTTATCACACCCGGAAAGGAAACAAGTTTGTCATCAGTACGGTCCAGAGCATTGTGAACAACCGTAAAACCTATGAAGGTTGGTATAAATACGGCAAGAATGGCGAATGGG
>JAFWBZ010000168.1 GCA_017537105.1 Clostridia bacterium
CCCAGCGCCTCCGCGGCCTGCGCGGCATCCAGGTTCATCAGGCTGAGCGAAACCGTCTCCCCCGCCTTGAACCGCTCAGGCGTTGCGGCCGCCTCGAACCGCACGACCGGCGCGGGTTTTCCGCCCCGCAGGGTCCGGGATTCGCGAGCCATGCTGTGCTTCATGCGATGATATTCCAGATACCGCTTGAAAAACTTTTCAGCTTCCTTTAAATCTGCCCTGTCCACATCCGCGCCGACGGCGTTCCAGCCCCGGTTCAGCGCAAGGAACGGCGCAGTGGCGCGGCCGCACATGGGGTCGAGCAGACGAAGCGCTCCGCCAGCCTCCCAGAAGTCGCTGGCGTACAGCGCGGCGTTGATCATCAGCTGCAAAAACATCTCGTTGGTCTTGCCCTTGTACTTGAGAATCGAGGGAAGGTCCGCGCCGAGGCAGGCCTCCGCGCGCCCCGCCACGGGCAGCAGACTTCCGTCCTCCCGCGCCTCGAACAGCCCGTACAGCAGCGAATGGCTGCGAATCGCCTCGATCGCCTTGGAATCCAGCGGCCGCGGCACGTCCAGCGCAAGGCTGGGCATATCGGCCCGATCGTCGATGCAGGCCTCAGCCTCCGGCATGACGCGCGCAAGCATCAGCGCGAGCTCCGCCAATGCCAGCTTTCGCGTCTCCTGCTGGTAGCGCGCATTGGCATGCGGCCACAGCAACAGCGTGTATTTCATGAATGATTTCTCCTGATATCGGGTTAAGTCTACAACAATTCATCGTATGTGCGTTCCGCAGAAGTCATGCAGGCCCAGGTCTCGCGAATGCTCCGGCGCAAGTCCGAAAGCCTGGAAAGCCGTGCGTCACAGCGCCACGCTGCGGAAACCGCACAAGGAGCAGATCATTCTACAGGAAAAGGATGCGACGGTCATCGCAGGATACAGCGCATGAAAGGGGTGCCCAAACAATCGCAGCAGGCGATCCGCAAAGCGGAAAGCGACGCGGCATTCCCTATGGGACGGAGCTTGCAAAATACGAATACAAGGCGGAAATCCGGAAGGGATCGAATGGAACGAAAACAGCCTCTCTGCAGAGCAGAGAGGCTTTCATTGGCTTAATACTTGCGTTTGCGAGCGGCTTCTGCCTTCTTCTTACGCTTTACGCTGGGCTTTTCGTAATGTTCCCTCTTCCTTGCCTCTGCGAGAATGCCATCACGAGCAGTCTTGCGCTTAAAACGGCGCAGCGCGCTTTCCAATGATTCATTTTCCCGAATGCGTACCTCGGACATGTGCTTTCCCTCCCCTCGCGATTAAATGGCATCTGCCAATGTAGCATGGGGTTCGCCACATCGTTTATTATACCCCATAACCTGTGTAGTCGTCAACCCTTCGCGGCGTTAAATTCCTGATTCGGCGAAAAACCGTCCCTGAACTGTGCCCCACGGGAATCGCCCCGCGGCCTGCGCACAATTCCCACAACAATGATAATATGCCGTTCTGCGCAAAAATATGTCTCTGGGTCTTACGCCATCTTCTCGGCCAGCTGCGTGCCGCCGAGCAGGTGCACGTGCAGGTGATTGACCGACTGCGCGCCGTCGCGCCCGCAGTTGGAGATGACCCGGAAGCCGCTCTCCGCCACGCCCTCCTGCGCGGCGATGGCGCGAATGGCGTCCGTCAGCGCGGTCGCGGTGTCCGCGTCGCACTCGAGGATATTGTCCATGTGCTTCCTGGGCACGATCAGCACGTGCACAGGTGCCTGGGGATGGATGTCCCGAAAGGCGTACACTTTGTCGTCCTCGTAGACCTTCGTGCTGGGAATCTCACCGGCGATGATCTTGCAAAAAAGGCAGTTGTCCATGTCTCGTTCCCTCCGTATTCCGCTTTGAACATCGAACGCGCCAAACGCGCGTCCCCTTTGCGCGCCGCGCGTCAGCGCGCCGCAACCTCGCCCGTGGCGAGGGTCCCCTCGGCCGACACCAGCCTCACCGGCAGAATTTCCCCCGGGCGGGCCTTCGCCTGCACGCGGATGTACTGCCCGGTGTAGCCCTCGGCGAGTCCGCACGCCGGATCGCCCACCGGGCGCTCGAACAGCACCTGCTGCACCGTACCCACCATAGATGAGACGTATTCGCGCTCAAGTTGGTTCCCAAGGCCGATCAGTTTTTGGGCGCGCCCGTGCTTTATATCCTCCGGCACCTGGTCCGGCATGCGATCCGCAAGGGTGCCCTTGCGGCGCGAGTACGGGAACACGTGGAGCCGGGAGAGCCGGACCTCCCGGATGAAATCCATCGTCTCCCGGAACTCCGCCTCCGTCTCCCCGGGGAATCCCGCGATGACGTCAGTGGTGATCGCACAGTCGGGCATGTGGCGGCGCAGATTCTGAACGGCAGCCCGGTACTCCTCCGGCGTATAGCGCCGGTGCATGCGGCGCAGCACCCCCGCGGAGCCCGACTGCAGGGACAGGTGGAATTGGCGCATGATGCCCGGCATCCCGGACAGCGCCCGGGCAAATGCGTCCGTCGCGGCCAACGGCTCCAGGGAGCCCAGGCGCACCCGTTCGACGCCTTCGACGTCGTGCACCGCCCGGATGGCGTCAATCAGGCTCTCGTCCGTGCCCCGGCCGTAGCTGGCCAGGTGGATGCCCGTCAGCACGATCTCCCGGTATCCGGCCGATGCCAGCCGCTCCGCCTCCGCGCGAACGTCCCCGAGCGCCATCGAGCGCACCGGTCCGCGCACGGAGGGGATGATGCAGTAGGTGCAGTACCGGTCACAGCCCTCCTGGATCTTCATCGTCGCGCGGGTCTTGCCCTCGTGCCGGGAGACGAACAGGTTTTCAAAGCCCGCGCCCTTCAGCGGTTCCACCGCCGACAGGGACGTGCCCTCGGCCAGCGCGCGCTCCAAAAGCTCCACGACCTCCGCCCGGCGCTGCACGCCCACGACCAGCCGCACGTTGTCCATGGCGAGGAGCGCATCCGCCTCGCGCTGGGCCAGACAGCCGGACACGATGATGGCGCAGTCCGGATGCTCCCGGGCCGCGCGCCGGATGGCCTTCAGCGACTTCTGGTCGCCTGTGCCGGTGACGGTGCAGGTGTTGATCAGGTACACGTCGGCCTCGTCCGAAAACGGAACCGCGGAGTAACCCGCCCGCTCGAAGGACTCCAGCATGGCCTCCGTGTCGTATTGATTGACCTTGCAGCCCAGGGTATAGGTGGCGATTGTCTTCATGATCACGCTTCCCGATGTACGGATTTTTCGGCGTCAAAGCCCGCCGGATAGCGCCGCTGCAACTTTTCGATGTTGCAGCGAAGCACCGTCTCCAGATCCACGTCCAGCGCGGCCGCGGTCTCCGCCAGATACCAGGCCACGTCGCCCAGCTCCCCGATGAGTCTATCCCGGTCGAGCGCGTGCCCCTGGGCCAGATGCTTCTTGACGATGTCGATGGCCTCTCCCGATTCGCCGCACAGGCCCATCACCCCGTTGATCAGCACGTCCCGCCTGTCGAGCTCCGGATTCAGCGTGCGGAGCGCCAGCTGCTGGTATTCATTGATGGTCAACCGAGCACCTCCTCAGAGATCTCCCCACAGCGACAGTGCCAGCGCGGCCGACACCACCGAGGCGGTTTCCGTGCGCAGTATGCGCGGGCCCAGCGTGACGGTCAGCGCCCCTGCCTCGCACAGTGCCTGCACCTCGTCCTCCGACATGCCGCCCTCGGAGCCGATGACGATGCCGATGTCGCGCACCTGGGAGCGCTCGGCAAAGGCGTCCCGCATGCGGCGTCCGACGGCATCCTCCCAGGGCACCAGCACCAGGTCGTGGGACTGCATGCGCTCGAGGACCTGGGGCCAGGACAGCGGCTCGGAGATTTCGAGCGGCAGCGCGCGCCGGCACTGCTTGGCCGCCTCCCGGGTGATCCGTTCCAGCCGTTCCCGGCGCTTTGGGCCGTCCTTCCGGTCCAGCTTCACCACGCAGCGCTCCATCTTCACGGGGACGAGCGCCGCTGCGCCGACTTCCGTCAGCTTCTGGGCGATAAAGTCCAGCTTGTCCGCCTTGGGCAGACCCTGGTAGACGGTGACCCGCACCGGGGGCTCTCCCGAAGGCAGCGGCTCGCTCAGCCGCACCCGCACGCCATCCTCCCCCGCGTACAGGATCTCAGCGCGCCAGCAGCGGCCCGCGCCGTCCATCGCGCAGAGCCCGTCGCCCGGCTGCAGACGCAGCACCCGGATCGCGTGGCGGCTCTCCTCCGGCAGCAGATGCGCCTCGTCACCCTCCGGAGGTTCGATGTAAAAGCAATGCATCGTCTACTTCCTCGCGGCGACCGCCGACCACTCGCCCTTGGTCTCCGCGTCCAGCATGGCAAAGCCCGCGTCCCGCAGCGCCTCGAGCACATCCTCCAGCCGGTTGACGGCGATGCCCGAGCAGATGAACACGCCGCCCTCGCGGAGATAGGGCTTGACCGGCGCCGCCAGGCCGATGATCACATCGGCGATGATGTTGGCGATCACCACGTCGCAGCCGGCGTTCGGCGCGCCCACGGCCTCCAGCAGGTCCCCGCAGCGCACGTCGATCCGGTCCGCGAAGCCGTTGTTGCGGACGTTCTCCTCCGCCACGCGCACAGCCACGGCGTCCAGGTCGGTGGCCAGCACATGTCCGGCGCCCATGTGCGCCGCGGCGATGGCCAGTATGCCGGTGCCGGTGCCGATGTCCATGCATTCGTCCCCCGGCCGGACGTATTTTTCCACCAGTTCCACGCACATGCCCGTGGTCTCATGGGTTCTGGTGCCAAAGGCCATGCCCGGATCGATCTCGATGATGTGATCGCCGCTCTGCGCGTCGAAGGGCTCCCAGCTGGGCTTGACCACCATGTGCTCTCCCAGCCGGAAGGGCTTGAACGCCTTCTTCCAGCTCTCAGTCCAGTCCTCCTCGGCCACGGTGTTGCGAAGCGTCTCCAGCTTGCCCAGGTCCATGCCCAGGTCGAGCCCCCGAATGCGAAACAGCTCCTGTTCAATGAACAGCAGCCGATCCCGCAGCTTGTCGTCCGCTTCAAAGTAGCCGGTCACCTTCACGTCGTCGCCGATGCGCTCGGCGATGGCCTCGTCGATGATGTCCCACTGCCCCTCGGGGCGCTGGTTGGCAGCCACGTCGTTCCGGTCTTCGATCATCGTGCCCGTGCTGCCCGCATCCATCAGGATCTGGGAGACCAGGTCCGAGGCCTCGGTGGTGGTCAGTACCGTATATTCCATCCAATTCATCAGAATACTCCTTTACTGGCCGCTTCCGCCGATAAACCCAGCGTGTGCGGGATTATCATGGGAAGCCATGCGTTTCGGCGTCATGTAATCCTCGCCGTAGTTCGACACCAGCACCGCATGCCAATCTTTTGTGACCATCAGCATGGCATCCTCAAAGGAAACGCGGATGTACTCCCGCATGGTATACGCAGGAAGAATCAGCCGCATCCCGTTGTACTGGTCGTTGGAACGGTGAATCAGGCTGCGCCTGCCGGGAAAGGCGTGTTTGCCCCACGCATTCATCATCCGCGCCTTCAGGCGGACCGGAAACGGCCTGCCCATGGCGTAGCCGAGGTACATCAACGCCGCCTTCACGCCCTTCTGCACGCCGGCCTTCCGGGACACGGCCATGCTCTCCGGCGTCTTGGTGAAGGCAAGGAAGAACGCGCAGCCCAGCAGCTTCAGCTTCCGGGCAACGCGATTTTCCGAGATGTTGTCGTAGATAAACAGGTCGA
>JAFWBZ010000169.1 GCA_017537105.1 Clostridia bacterium
CAGGGCAGCAGCGGACATTCGCCGCAGGTGGCATAACGGTGCTTCTGGACCGGACAGGCGTAGAGGGGACATGCCTTGCCCTCCGGCGCATGGAACACCTTGCCGCGCAGCGCATTGCACCCCGCGCAGGTTGCTCCGTGGAGGGGACAGGCTTCGCATTCGGCGCCGCAGGGGCTGATCCCCAGGATTTCCCGCTGGCGCGCCTTGCTGAAGCCACGCAGCACAAGGCGGTAGGACTTGTCGAGGAGCGTCTTGAGGAGCGCGTCGGAGACCTGCCCATCCGGCTTCACGGAATTCCAGCACCGCTTGTCCATGTAGTATCCCGGAAGGATGTCTGCATATTGCGCGCGCAGAAACTCCCCCTCCGCAGGGTCCAGCTTCAGGGTGATGAGCACCGGCCTGCCGCCGTCATCCAGGCATATCGCCGCAAACATCTTTCCGCCGATGTGATACCGGATCCAGTTCCAATCCGGCTGGAAGTCCTTGGTCACGCTGCGCTTTTGCAGCAGGTATTCGTCGATCCATCCGTATCGCACGCCATATCCCTCCAATGATCCGCATCTTTCGCCCATCCGCCTGCTGCGCCGCTGCGATTCACGGCGGGACCAGCGGAGCTTCTGCACAGTCCAATTATACATCATGCAGGAAGAGAAGAAAAGGGGGCGCAGGTGGTTTACTTTTTTCCGAAAATGATGTATGCTGGTGACAGGTGTTGAACGAAACCTTGACAGGAGCGTATACGGGATGGATAGGGAGCATCTGTTGGAAGCGGCGCAAAAATATGCGCCCAGGGCGATTGCAATCCGGCGCGCGATCCACCGCCACCCGGAGGTGGGCAACCAGGAGTTCAGGACCGCCGAATGCATCGCGGAGACCCTTGCCCAGCTGGACTGGGAGGTCTCACGACCCATGGGCACCAGCGTGGTGGCGACGCTGCGCGGCGCGCACCCCGGGAGGACGGTCGCCTTTCGCGCCGACATGGACGCCCTGCGCATTCAGGAGGCGAGCGGCGTGCCCTTCGCCAGCGAGGTGCCCGGCGTGATGCATGCCTGCGGACATGACTTCCACACCGCGGGCCTGCTCGGCGCCGCGATGCTGCTGACGGAGTTTCGGGACCAGCTGAAGGGCTGTGTCAAGCTGTTCTTCCAGCCGGACGAGGAGAATGACGGCGGCGCCCGTCGCATGATCGCCGCAGCCTGCATGGAGAATCCCCATGTCGACGCGGTCTTTGGCGCCCACGTGGACCCGGATCTGCCCGCGGGAACCATCGGGCTGAAGTACGGCAAGATGTACGCGGCGGCCAACATCTTCCGCGTCACGATCCACGGCGTTAGCTGCCATGGCGCTGCGCCGGAAAACGGCGTGGACGCCATCGCTATCGGCGCACAGGTGGTCACGGCGCTGCAGCAGATCGTGAGCCGAAGAGTCGCGCCCACTGACTCCGCCGTCATCACCGTGGGGACCTTCCACGCGGGCACCCAGAAGAACGTCATCTCCAACGAAGCGGTCCTCGAGGGCATCATCCGCACGCTGGGACCGGAGACGCGGCAAAAGATGCTCGATCTGTTTGCCGGCACCGTGCGCGGCATCTGCGAGGGCATGGGTGCCTCGGTGGAGATCGACATCACGGAGAGCTATGCGGGCATCGTGAACCGGGACGAGATGGTGGAACTCGTCCGGCGCGCTGCCGCGGGTACGCTCGGAACCGACCGTGTTCGGGTTATGCAGCAGCCCACGATGGGCACAGAGGACTTCGGCTACTTTATTCAGGATGTTCCCGGCGCATTCTTCTGGATCGGCGTAGGCAACCCGCAGATCGGCGCGGATCAGCCTATCCACAGTCCGCGTTTCATCGCGGATGAATCCGCCATGGCATCGCTGATGGCCCTCCACGCCGCTGTGGCGCTGTCCTTCCTCGAGGATTAGCATGCACAAATATCGGGGAGCGCGCACAGTCAAAACGCTGTGTGCGCTCCCGCTTTTTCATTCTCTAAACGGGCGTGATCCGAACCAGCTCCGTGACCACGTCGTCCATCACGATGACCGCGTAGGGCTGTCCCTTGCCGTTGCGCGTCTCGATGGCGACGTCCTCGGTGTTGCAGGTCGTGACCGTTCCGTTCTTCTGCACGATGCGGAAGTCGTAGGCCTCCGTCACCGTCAGCGCGCCCGCAACGTAGTTGCCGTTGGAGGCGTTTTTGGGGAAGTTGAAGGCCTTGATTCCCTTGCCTCCCCTGCCCTGCCGGTCGAAGTCGATCAGCAGGCAGCGCTTCATGTAGCCGAGATCCGAGATCATGATGATCTCGCCCTCACTGTTGTGCAGGAAGGCGAACGCCACGCTGTCGTCCGGGCCGAGCGCCATGGCCTTGACGCCCGCGGCGGTGCGCCCGATGATCGAAACCTCCTCCACCGCGAAGTGGATGGCCATGCCCTTTCGCGTGATGAGCAACACGCTCTCAAAGGCGTCGGAGCGCCGGACGCTCAACAGCCGGTCGCCGTTTTTCAGATTGATGCCTGCGAAGCGGGATTTGCGGACGTTGTAATCCTCGGCGCTGCTGCGCTTGATGAGGCCCTTTTCGGTGGTGAAGAGCAGGTTGCCGTTCCACCCGTCCGAATCGATCAGCGCGACCAGCTTCTCGTCGCTCTCCAGGCCGGCCAGCACGCCGCCCAACGGCAGCCCGCGATCCTTCGGCTTCGTGGTATCGGAAATCTGCTCCGCCGTCAGCAGATAGCAGATGCCGGTGTCCGTGAAGAACATCAGCTTGTGGTCCGTCATCGTGCGGATGACCTCGCGCGGCGGGTCGGCAAAGTCCCCCGCGGTCAACGCCTTGTCAAACAGCTTCGGCGCCATGCGCTTCACGAAGCCCGCCTGGGTGAGCATGACCACGGTATCGTCCGAGGCGGGCTTCTCGTCCTCCACGACGATCTCATCAAAGGAGTCGACGAGCTCCGTCCTCCGCGGGTCGGCGTACTTGTCCCGAATCTCCTTGAGTTCCTTCTTGATGACGCCCATCAGCTTTCGCTCGCTGGCGAGGATCGCCTTCAGATTGGCGATGCGCTTCGTGAGCTCCTCGTATTCCTGCCGCAGCGACAGCACTTCGAGGTTGGTCAGCCGCTGCAGCCGCATGTCCAGAATCGCCTGCGCCTGGACCTGGGAGAGCGCAAAGCGCTCCATCAGACGGTCGCGCGCCTCCTTGGGCGTCTTGCTGGAGCGGATGATGCGAATCACCTCGTCCAGGTTGTCCACGGCGACGATCAGGCCCTCGAGGATGTGGGCGCGCGCCTCCGCCTGGGCGAGGTCGTAGCGGGTGCGGCGCGTGATGACGTCCTTCTGGTGGTTGATATAGTAGCCGATGATCTGCCGGATGCCCATCTGCAGCGGCTTGCCCTCGGCGATGGCGACCATGTTGACGCCGAACGTGACCTGAAGGTCGGAGTACTTGTAGAGCGCATTCAGTACCTTCTCCGGATCGCAGTCCTTCCGGACCTCGACCACGGCCCGCATGCCCATGCGGTCGGACTCGTCCCGTATGTCGTAGATGTTGGACAGGACGCCCTTCTTCTCCTCGCTCACGCGCAGGATCTTTTCCAGCATCGCGGCCTTGTTGATCTGGTAGGGCACCTCGTCGATGACGATGAGCTTTCGCCCCGCAGTTCCGTCCTCGATGTGCACCTTCGCGCGCACCTTCAGCTTGCCGCGTCCCGTCTCGTAGGCCTGCACCAGCTCCTCATCCCGGGCCAGCAGACCGCCCGTCGGGAAGTCCGGCGCGGGCATGATTTGCATGAGCTCCTGGGTGGTGATCCTCGGGTTGTCGATCTGGGCGATCACCGCGTCCACGGCCTCGCCCAGGTTGTGCGGCGGGATGTTGGTGGCCAGGCCCACCGCAATGCCGCTGGAGCCGTTGACCAGGAGGTTTGGGAAGCGGGCCGGCAGCAGATCGGGCTCCCGGATGGTGTCGTCGAAGTTCAGGTGAAAGCCCACCGTATCCTTCTCGATGTCCCGCAGCATGACCTCCGCCTGCTCGGTCATGCGCGCCTCGGTGTAGCGCATGGCGGCGGGGCTGTCGCCGTCAATGCTGCCGAAGTTGCCGTGGCCGTCCACCAGCATCTGTCGCATCACGAAGGGCTGGGCCATGCGGGCCAGCGCGTCGTACACCGACGTGTCGCCGTGGGGATGGAACTTGCCCAGGCAGTCGCCCACGATGCGGGCGCACTTGCGGTGGGGCTTGTCAGACGTATTGCCCAGCTCGTGCATGGTGAAC
>JAFWBZ010000009.1 GCA_017537105.1 Clostridia bacterium
AGCGGTTGACCGGGAAGCCGTTCAGGAAGATTCCCCTGGGCGTGGAATTGTGCAGTCCCGTGGAGCACTTGAAGGAGTTGGCGAGATCGTAGGTGCCCGCGGCGTTCAGCCGATAGATTTCGACAGTCTGACGCGCGAGGCTGACCTCCACGCGGTAGGGCCAGGGCTTTACGACGGCGTTATCGGAGAAGAGTACCGCCTGCGTCTCCACATCGGCCACGCCGGTCTCCGGAAGCCCGTTTGCCGCCTGGAATGCCTTCACGGCGCTGCGGCTTTCCGAACCGAACTTGCCGTCCACCCCGGATTTGGAGATGTAGTAGAGCGAATAGAGCCTGCGCTGCACGCGCGTGGTCTCCGCGGTGCTCTTCTTTTTCCCGCCCACATCTGCCCGGTACCCCAGCAAGTCGTCCTGGAGAAGCTGCTGGGCTTCGCGGCTCAGCGCGTCCGAGTGGGCGAAGAGCGCGGCGCTCGGGTCCTTCCGGCTTGTGAGGTAGCTGTGCAGCCGTTCCACAGCGGTCTTGACCGTCTTGTCAAACTTTCCGTTGGGCAGCTTTACGAGCATGCCGCCGCGGACCAGCGCGTCCTCAACGTCGCGCACGGCCAAGCCGCTGTCCCCGAATGCGATGTCGTGCGGAGCGCAGTGGTCGGCCTGCGGCGCATCCGATGCGAAGAGCGCGTCCGCCACGGTTCGGTCAATCCCAACGCCGTTCGCCAGCCCGGCCTGCTCCTTGAACAGGGCCAGCGCTTCGAGGGCGTAGTCGTCCAGCGTCTCGTCCGCGGACTGGTCCATGTAGCCCAGCTGGGCGAGCCGAAGCTCTGCGCGGCGTACCTCGCTGTCCGTCGCTCCGGGCACCAGATCCCGCAGGTAGGGGGAATAGCTCTCGCTGAACAGGAAGTACTGGGTGATCGGTGTGGCCTCGCCGTTGGCCGTGATGTCGAAGGATTCCCCATAACCCTGGGCCTTCAGATGCTGCTGAAAGGCCTTGACCGCCGCGACGGTCTGCTTGCCGTAGCTGCCGGTGACCGTGTCCTCAAAGAATGCGAGGTCGCGCAGCCGCTCCTGCAGGCGCGTCACCGCGTCGCCCTTGTCCCCGCTGGCGAGGGCGGCGGGCAGCGTGACGGCGTCCTCCGCAAACAGGCGGTCCAGGGTGGTCTGATCGACGCGCTCCGTCAGCGCAAGCCCGTGAAACTGCTGAAACAGCTTCAGGGCGGCAGCGGAACGCTTTCCCCAGATGCCGTCCGCCTTGCCGCGGAGGTATCCAAGGTCGATCAGGCGCTGCTGTATGGTGCGGGTCGAGGGATTCTTCGCGACGGCCTGCGCCAGCGCGTCGAGGGTGTCGGTGTCCAGCACGCCGGTGACAGCGTAACCCTCCCGGGACTGGAAGGCGCGCAGCGCGGATTCGGTCTTGGGACCGAACTTGCCGTCCGCTCCGCCGTCCAGCAGTCCCAGATCGATGAGGTACTGCTGCGCCTGGCGGATCGATTCGGGCTGCTCCATGGGGGAAGCATCCAGCCTTTCGTCCACCACGGCGGGCATGGATTCTGCAACGGCCGTTCCGAAGATGCAGCACAGCAGGAACAGCGCGACCAGTATTTTCTTCAGCATCATGGGTTCTTCTCTGCTCCATTGCCTCCCTGTGCCGCGCGTCCGGGCGGAGCGCAGCCGGGGAATATGATAGAATCATTGTACCACGAGCCGAAGGCGATGAATGGAACAATAAAGTGATATTTGAGAAAACTTGCGGAACCGGGCTTCAGGGTGTGCCCGGAAGCTCGAAGTGCAGGGAATCCCCGGTCGATTCGTTCATGACGAGGTTCATATAGGTCCAGAAGGCGTTCTCGTCATTTCGCTGCCACAGGGCGCGGGCGGGATCCTCCCACCAGACCGGGTCGTCGCTTCGATAGGTTCCCGAGAAGTAGGCCAGGTTAAAGCGCGCGGCGTAGTCCGCCATGGCGTCGATCTCCTCGGCGGGGAGTCCACTCCCGTCCAGCGATGCGCGCACCTTTTCATCGGCGACTGCATAGAACCAAGCCCTGCTCTCCTCCGAGAAGCCCTCCGGCAGCACGGCATCCTCCAGAGCGCGGGCCTCATAGGTCAGCGCCCCGTCGTCCGCGAGGGTGACGAGGGCATATCGGTGAGGCCACACGCAAAAGGCGCCGAGGGCGCAGTCCGCCAGCCCCGCCTGCTCCACGATGTGCTGTACGTGCAGGTGACCGGAGAGATTGAGCCGAACGCCGTACTTCCGCGCCAGCGCCGCCATGCTTTCGCTGCCGAGCATCAGGAAGCTGTCCCGGGAGAAGGCGGTGTGCTGCAGCAGACTGTGATGGGTGGCTGTGATCAGGCGGACGCCCGCGGACTGCGCCTGCTGCATGACGCCCTCCAGCCACTCGGCATGATTCGCGGTGAAGACGCCGAAGGTCTGTGCCTGCTCGCGATAGAAGGACACATCCGTCATGGCGGTCCACAGCCGGTCGCCGACCGGCGCGACATAGGAGAGGTGGTCGGCTTCCGCGGGGACATTCATGAAGTCTGCGTAGATTTCGGCGAATTCCTCCGTCGTCACAGCCTCCGTGGCGTACCACGTGCTTCCCGAGAAGCCGCGCGCCGTCGCGCTGTTGATGTCGTGATTGCCCGGGATGACCCAGACGGGCGTGCCCGAAGTCTCGATTTCTGCAAAGCGCCGGGCCAGGACCAGGTGGCTGGCGCGCTCGCCGTTGAAGGAGAGGTCGCCCGTGACCAGCAGCGCGTCGGGATGCAGGCGCTCCGCCTCCAAGGCCAGGGCGGAGAGCAGCTCATCGCTGTATTGGGAGACCTTTCCGTCGCCCGCGCGCAGTGCGCGGAGGAACAGTTCGCTGTCCGCATACAACGCCTTCGCCATGTAGTGCAGATCGGAAACCACCATCACCCGAACCTCCGCGGAGGCCGTCATCGCGAGCGCGCAGAGCAGCAACGCGAGACAAACTGCCGCAAGCCGTTTGCCTTTCATAAATGCTCCATTTCTGTCGTCGCGGGCGAGCAGGAATCGGTTCGGATGCTCCGCACTGCTGTGCAGGCCGGGGTTCCATCGCTTCGGTCGCATCATCATTGTTCACAGGACACGGCGCGCCCGTCGCTGGAGACGGGAATGAGGACGTGGCGCTCGCAGCCCGGAAGGCCGAGGAAGCGCTCGTAGTTTTTTTGGAAGATGTGCTCCCGGATGCCCTCGGAGATGTTCAGCGCGTCCATGATGGCGTTGTCCGTGCCAAGCCACTTTTTGGCCCACTCGCTGTTGTAGTCCTCGGCGGTGCAGTCGGTACCCCAGAGGATGTTGTGTTCCACGTCGTAGCCACAGTTCAGCAGCTTGCGGAACAGATCATAGCGATAGGAAACCGGCGTGCCCGGCGTCAGGTCGAAGAACATTTCAATATTGTCCTCCGGGTGCTGGCGCAGGTTGGCCAGGAACTTGCCATAGAGGGCGATGCACTCGTCATACCAAGGCCAGGAGCAGTGGCCCAGGGAGAAGCGCAGCCCCTGCAGCCGGTCGATGGTGCCGGAGGAGCGGTCCAGCAGCTCCTCCCAGTTCAGGGGCCGGTTGTACTTGGAGGAGGGGGAGTCATCCCAGAGGATGCCGCTGTGGAAGAATATGGGCTTGCCGGTCCTGGCGACGGCCTCCAGCATGCGAATGCCCTTTTCCTCGCCGATGTAGAAGCTGTTGCAGATGCACTTGAACGCGGCGATGCCCCGCTCCGCCGCCTCAGCGATCAGGTCGATCGTGTCCGGCTCGTCCGGGTGGATCCACAGCACCGGGAAGAGCCGTCCTTCCTGTCCCTTGCAGGCCTCCAGCACCATGGACAGGCGATCGCGACCGACGGCGCTGTGCCGCCCGAGGCCGGAAAAGCATTGGGGATGCTGGGAAAAGACCGAACCGCCCCAGACGCCCGCTTCGGCCATTTGCTTCAAGAGCTGTTCGCTGTCCAGCACAGAACTGCTGTGAATGTGCACGTCATAGACCTTCATAACGCTATCCTCCTGCGCGTTTGTATGTGGGCGGCGTCGCTGATTGGAAATCACCGCTGCGGCGATTGCGGTTTCCCTCGCCGAATCCGCGCCCGATTCCCATTATAGCACATGTGGGAGCAAAGATGAACTCCGTATTTTCCAATCGCGAGGTACATTTCAAATGTGTGGGGAGCGGAAGTGAGATACAGAAAGCGTTGCAATTCCGTGGCGCTTCCGCTATAATGGTGCTGCAAAGCGGGAGAACCGCCGCACAGGCGACGCAGACCAACGGGGGGATCGACCATGAAGGCACTCGACAGCATGGAGAGGGTATCGCTCGGGATCTTCCCGACGCCCATCCAGCGGCTGGACCGCATCAGCGCGCTGCTGCACACCAACGTGTACATCAAGCGAGACGACCTGACCGGCCTGGGGCTCGGCGGCAACAAGGTGCGCAAGTTGGAATTTCTGCTGGCCGACGCGAAGCGCCAGGGCGCAACGGTGGTCTTCACCACGGGCGGCGCACAATCCAATCACGCGATGCTCACCGCTGCGGCGGCGGGCAAGCTGGGCATGCGGGCCATACTGATCCTGAAGAAGCGCGGGGTTACGGAATGCCTCGGGAACCAGCTGCTGGAAAAGCTGATGGGGACGGAGGTCCTCTTCATGGACACGGACGACTACGCCGACATCTACGCGGAAATGGACCGGATCGGGGAGAGCTTGGGCGTGCCCTTTTACAAGATCCCCTGCGGCGGTTCCAACGCGCTGGGCACGCTGGGCTATGTAGACTGCGTCCGGGAGATCGCCGGCCAGGGGATCCGCTTCGACCACATCGTCTGCGCAGAGGGAAGCGGCGGCACGATGGCGGGACTGGCCCTGGGCGCCAAGCTCTTCCTGCCCGGGACCCGCGTCCACGGCATGATGGTGGACAAGGACGCCTTCGAGGAGATCACGCCGCGCCTGATGCGCGAAGCGGCGGCGCTGCTCGGGGTTGAAATAGAGATCGAAAACGACGACTTTGCCCTTCGGGACCAGTGCGGCCCCGGCTATGCGATCCCCTCCGAGGCGGGCGACGCCGCGGTGCGGCTCATGGCGGAGCAGGAGGGCCTGTTCCTCGACCCGGTGTACACAGGCAAGGCCTTTGCGGGACTGGTGGCCATGGCGAAGGAGGGCGTGTTCCGGGAGAACGAAAACGTGCTGTTCGTGCACACGGGCGGCGCGGGCGGGCTGTTTGCCGTCGCGCGGACATAGAGAATCGGGGGAGACCACGCGGATATGAACAAGAGAACGATCCTCCTGCAGTGGCTGCAGATCGTGATGGGCCTGCTGGTGTTTGCCCTGGGCGTCCACATGACAATCTATGCCAATATCGGCCTCGCACCCTGGGACTGCCTGGGCATGGGCATCGCCCGCCACACGCCGCTGAACTATGGGCTGGCGATGACCTCCATGGCGGTGCTCATACTGCTGATCGACCTGCTGTTGCGGGAGCGCATCGGATATGGCACGATCATCGACGCGCTGCTGACGGGCAATTTCGTGCAGATGTTCAACGACCTCAACCCGCTGCCGGAGAACCGAAGCCTCTGGCTGGGCATTGCGGTCATGCTGGTAGGCTTTGTGTTTATGGCGCTGGGCATGTGGATCTACATGCGCGCGGCGCAGTGCTGCGGTCCCCGGGACTCCCTGCTGGTGGGGCTGGGCAAGCGCCTGCCGAAGCTGCCCATCGGCCTGGTGGAGATCCTGCTGTGGGCCGCGGTGCTGCTGATCGGATGGCTGCTGGGCGGGCCCGTGGGCATCGGCACGCTGATCAGCACCTTCGGCGCCGGGGCGGTGATGCAGCTGGTGTATTCCGCAGTGCGCTTTGATCCCCGGGAGGTCCGGCACCGCGGCGCGATGGAGGTGACGCGGCTGCTGATGGGCAGGCGGGCCGGCTGAACCGGCGACGCCTGGACGGCACGCATACCCCCTGGAGGCGCAAAGATTTGCCGCGGTGGACGATATGTCCGCCGCGGCATTGTGATGCTGTCGCATTACAGGTCGATCTTCGGGATGCCATCAAAGCCCTTCTGCAGGTCTTCGTCGGTGGGAATGTAGTCGGTCATCAGGCCGTCGTGGAACTTCTCATAGGCGACCATGTCGAAGTAGCCGGTGCCCGTGAGTCCGAACAGTATGGTCTTTTCCTCGCCGGTCTCCTTGCACTTCATCGCCTCGTCGATGGCGACGCGGATGGCGTGGCTGCTCTCCGGCGCGGGCAGTATGCCCTCCACGCGGGCAAACTGCTCGGCTGCCTCGAACACCTTGGTCTGCTCTACGGCGCGGGCCTCCATGTAGCCGTCGTGATACAGCTGGGAGAGGATGGAGCTCATTCCGTGGTAGCGCAGGCCGCCTGCGTGGGTCGGCGCGGGGATGAAGCCGCTGCCGAGGGTGTACCTCTTGGCCATCGGGCAGACCAGTCCGGTATCGCAGAAGTCGTAGGCGAATTTGCCGCGGGTGAGGCTGGGGCAGGAGGCCGGCTCCACGGCGATGAACTGATAATCCGCCTCGCCGCGCAGCTTCTGTCCCATGAAGGGGCTGATCAGGCCGCCCAGATTGGAGCCGCCGCCCGCGCAGCCGATGATGATGTCCGGCTTGATGCCGTACTTGTCCATGGCGGTCTTGGTCTCCACGCCGATGACGCTCTGGTGGAGCAGCACCTGGTTCAGCACGCTGCCCAGCACGTAGCGGTAGCCGGGATTGCTGACGGCGACCTCCACGGCCTCGGAGATGGCGCAGCCCAGGCTGCCCGTGGTACCCGGGAACTGCTCCAGGATCTTGCGGCCCACGTTGGTGGTATCGGAGGGGGAGGGCACCACGGAGGCGCCGTAGGTGCGCATGACCTCGCGCCGGAAGGGCTTCTGTTCATAGGAGACCTTGACCATGTAGACCTTGCAGTCCAGTCCGAAGTAGGAGCAGGCCATCGACAGCGCGGTGCCCCACTGGCCTGCACCGGTCTCGGTCGTGACGCCTTTGAGGCCCTGCTTCTTAGCGTAGTAGGCCTGCGGAACAGCGGAGTTGAGCTTGTGGCTGCCGCTCGTGTTGTTGCCCTCGAACTTGTAGTAGATGTGCGCCGGAGTCTGCAGCTTTTCTTCGAGGCAGTAAGCGCGGACCAGCGGTGAAGGGCGGTACATCTTGTAGAAATCCCTGATTTCCTGAGGGATCGGAATATAAGCGTGCTCGTTGTCGAGTTCCTGGGCGACGAGATCTTCACAGAAAACGGCGCTGAGTTCTTCAGCGGTCATAGGCTGAAGGGTTCCGGGATTGAGAAGCGGTGCGGGCTTGTTCTTCATATCAGCCCTTACGTTGTACCAGGAGGCAGGAATCTCGTTCTCGGAGAGATAGATCTTGTAGGGAATCTTCTGATTGTTGTTTGCCATGGTTTTTCTCCTTTCGCATTGAACTTGTGCGGCTCTTTTTGTGCCGCTGACTGTGTGTATGCTCGGGACAAGACAAAGACCCTGTCCCAGTGTTAAATGCTGGGACAGGGTCGTTAAAAACAATCCTGCGGTGCCACCCGGCTTGACGTGAAACCACGCCCACTTAACGCATACTAGCATATGCTGACAATTGATCACGGAGAGTCTGCTCCGTCTCACATACTCCCGGCTATGTATGAGCCGGTTTCTGCTCGCCCTCAGAAGTCCATTCGATTCTCGTGCTGCGCCGCAATTCCACCACCTGCGGCTCTCTGCGTCAGCATTGAGAGAATTTACTCACTCTTCTTCAACGGTTTAATACTTTATACCATTAAATCGAATCTCTGTCAACGCTGTTTTGGCACGTGGATCTTAATATGTCAAAATACTGCATTCAGGAGTTACTTCCAAGCACATTGCCGTCATGGTAAAATATTGACAATGAACTGCAGACCGTTTTCAGGACAGGAGGCAATTATGCTTAGTAAGAAACTATACCGTTCTGATATGATCAATTGCGCATTATGCCACGATGCACCGTGCAGCTCCGCCTGCGGCAGGCTGGATCCCGCGTCGCTTCTTAGAAGTGTGTGGTTTGATAATGAGGATACGGCGGCCGGTGCTTTGCCGGACGAAAATCCCTGTGCGGGATGTTCCGCGCCGTGTGAGGAGGCGTGTGTGCGCCCTCATCAGGTACCGATCCGGAAGCTGGTAACGCGGCTGTATGAGGAAGTGAAGCCCGATCTGGAGGTCGTGGTGCCGGAGGACGAGGAGAGGCTGCGCACGCAGATGTGCGGGATCCCGTTGGAAAATCCATTCCTGCTCTCGTCTTCGGTCGTAGCCAGCACTTATGATATGTGCGCCAGGGCTTTTGAGGCCGGCTGGGCCGGGGCAGCATTCAAGACGATCTGCTCCCTGGAGATTCATGAAGCGTCGCCCCGCTATTCGGCGATCAACGGCGACAACGGCAGCATCATAGGGTTCAAGAACGTGGAACAGCTCTCTGACCACAGCGTGGAAGAGAATATGGAGGTTTTCCGGCGCCTTAAGGCAAACTATCCGACCAAATTCATACTGGCGTCCATCATGGGTAAGGATGACGAGGACTGGGAGCGCCTGGCGCGCCTGTGTGAGGAGAATGGTGCGGACGCGATCGAGCTCAATTTCTCCTGCCCCAACATGGCGGAAGGAGGTCTCGGCTCGGATATAGGGCAGGTACCTGAGCTGGTAGAGAGGTTTACTGCGGCGGCCCGCCGCGGTACGAAGATCCCGATCCTCGCCAAACTCACGCCCAACGTTGATAAGATGAGTCCCGCCGCGGAAGCGGCGCTCAGGGGAGGCGCAGACGGAATCGCCGCGATCAATACGATCAAGAGCATTATCGGGGTCAATCCCCACACTTATGTCTCTGCGCCGTCGGTACACGGGATGTCCGCAGTGGGCGGATACAGCGGAAATGCCGTGAAACCCATTGCCTTGCGTTTTATTGCGGAGATGGGGCACAATCTCAAACTGAAGGATATGCACATAA
>JAFWBZ010000170.1 GCA_017537105.1 Clostridia bacterium
CCGCCAAATTTCACCTGGAGGTAGTAGATCAGGTGATAGGGATAGTGCTCGATCTCGTCGATCTGGTAATCGTAGTCGTCGTAGCCGGGATGGGTACTTTGCAGGCCATAGACCTGCGCGCTCAGGCCATCCTCCAATGCACAGTAGGCGTTCTCGGCGGCATAGATGTCCTCGTCCGTAGAGACATAGGTGGTGGAGATCACCGTGGTGCCGCCGCCGTGCACCAACGAGGCCACGCTGGACATGGACACGCCGATCAGGGCGAAAATGATGCCCACGGCGGCCACGCCGATGATCGCTCCCTTGTGCTCCGCAAAGAAGGACTGCGCCGCTTTCTTCGCCTTCTCCGGGATGGAGAAGGACGTTTCCGCGGATTCCACAAAGCCGCCCGCCGACACCACGGATTGCTTGCGCTTGGCGGCGATGGCGGCATGCTGGCGCTTCTTCTTATGAAAAGCTCGGATCTGTTCCTTCTTCCGATGCTCGACCTGGGCGGCGTGTTCCTGCTTCACGGATTCCGTCCGCGCTTTGCTGGCGCTGCGGCGGTTGGAAGAACGCTTGGAGGACTTGGCAAGCGTCGCCGTCTTTCGGGCAGCCAAGCCGCTGGCTTCGGCGGCGCGAACGCCGTCGTTTTCCTCTCCTGCTTCACGAAGCTGCTGTCCGGCATAGAGCATCGCCGGGGTCGCGGCGGTTTTCACCGTCCGCTTCGCTATCCTTCCCGCGCCATGAACAAAGCCAGAGCTTTCATCCGAGAAGTTGAGCCGGCTCTTGCGTTTCGCTGAGGCAAGGCTTTCCGTGCGGGCAGTTTCGCCCTCGGCCAGTGTTTCAAAGGTTTCGGCAGCTGCTTCCTCTTTCGCCTTTGCCTCTCGTAAAGCGCTGGCCTGCGCCCGCTGCCGCTGCATGACCTCAGATGGAGAAGGGCTAGCTCTGTTCAGTTGACTCATTTTGGGATGCTTCCGGCTGAAGATGTCACCGTCATGAACCGGCCTGTCCTGGAAGATGATGTTCCCGTAGCGAGCGACAGCTTCAGGAACCGCGTATGAGAACGAGGTTATCTTGGATTCTGACATCAAATCACCTCCCATTGTTTATTCAAGCGCGATGACCTCCAATCTGCTGGCTGCGTTCTATGGCGGTCGCGCCTTCCAGCATGTTCTTTCCCTTCATGATAGCCAAGAAAAAATGAATAGAACTAAACAATAATGCATTGTTTTTTTCCCATCATATCTGGATGCAATGGTATTGATATCTGTGCTAACACTTGACATAACTACTATTCCATATATATGCTTTTTTCGCCTTGTATTTTATTTGTTTTGTGCTATAATACAAAGAAGGGGCTGGGTATTTATAAAATGTGGAGAAAAAATAAAAGGGGGATTATCATGATCGACAGAGTTGAATCGCCGTCCGCTCCGGCGGCCATCGGACCCTATTCCCAGGCCGTCGCGGCCGGGGACATCGTGTTTGTCTCGGGCCAGCTTCCCATAGACGCGAAGACCGGAGCATTCGCCGGCGAGGACATTCGGGCGCAGACCCGACAGTCGCTGGAGAACATCCGGGCCATCCTGGAGGCGGCGGGACTGGGCATGGGCGACGTCTGCAAGACGACCGTGCTCCTTGCGGACATCGGGGAATTCGGCGCCATGAACGAGGTGTACGCGGAGTTCTTCCAGGCGCCCTATCCGGCGCGCGCCGCCTTCCAGGTCGCTGCGCTTCCGAAGGGTGCGAGGGTGGAGATCGAAGCCATTGCAGCGAGAGGGGGAGCGGCAAAATGAAGGAGTGTTTCAAGGCGGCCAGCCTGAAGCGGGAAGCGGGGCAGGCGCTGTATGACGTGAAGCGCTTTGGCCTGGAAAACGCCAAAAAGGTCAGCGCCTTCCACCGGTCCTTTCCGGAGTATTCTATCACGCCCCTGGCGAACCTGAGCAACTTTGCCCGGGAGGTCGGGCTGCAGTCCATCCACGTGAAGGACGAGAGCTATCGCTTCCACCTGAACGCATTCAAGGTGCTGGGCGGCTCCTACGCGATCGGCAACTACATCGCCCAGCGGCTGGGGATGGACATCTCCGAGCTCCCGTATGACCGGATGACCTCCCGCGAGATCAAGGAGAGGCTGGGGGAAATCACCTTTGTCACCGCGACGGACGGCAATCACGGCCGGGGCGTGGCGTGGACCGCAAACCGCCTGGGCCAGAAGTCCGTCGTCTACATGCCGAAGGGCTCCGCGCTGGAGCGGCTGAACAACATCCGGGCCCTGGGCTCGGACGCCTCCATCACGGACCTGAACTATGACGACGCGGTCCGCCTGGCCAATGAGGGTGCGGAGAAGTACGGATGGGTCATGGTGCAGGATACGGCCTGGGAGGGCTACGAGGACATCCCCGGCTGGATCATGGAAGGGTACACGACGATGGCCTATGAGGCGGTGGAACAGCTGCAGGGCGAGAAGCCGACGCACGTGTTCCTCCAGGCGGGTGTCGGCGCCATGTCCGGCGGCGTGACCGGCTTCCTGGCGGACTACTACGGCGACACGGACCGGCCCATCATCACCATCGTGGAGCCCAACAAGGCGGACTGCATCTACCGCACCGCCGAGGCGAACGACGGCAAGCTGCACTTTGTGACCGGCGACATGGACTCCATCATGGCGGGCCTCTGCTGCGGCGAGCCCTGCACCATCGGATGGAATGTGCTGAAGGATCACGCGGATCACTTCGTATCCGTGCCGGACTACTGCGCCGCGAAGGGCATGCGCATTCTCGGCAACCCGCTGCCCGGCGACGACCGGGTGATTTCCGGCGAGTCCGGCGCCGCAACCTTCGGCTTTGTGGCGGAGCTCATGACGAACCCGTCTCTGGACTGGCTGCGGAAGCGGCTGGAGATCGACGGGGATTCCCGCATACTCTGCTTCTCCACGGAGGGCGACACCGACAGGGAGAACTATCGCAGGATCGTATGGGATGGGTACTATCAGAGCTATTGAGCCCTGATGGAAACAATAACGAGGGGAAAGAGGGAATTGAGGTATGTTTGAGAAGATCTACGACTTTACCGACTTTCTTTGGGGGATTCCGCTGACGATCCTCGTGATCGCCACGGGACTGTATCTCTCCATCCGGACGGGCTTCTTCCAGATCACGGGCATCAAGACCTGGTGGAAGCTGACGGTCGGCGAGGTGTTCAGCAAGCGGCGCGACCAGAAGGCCGGCGAAGGCGAGCTGACGCCCTGGCAGGCCATCACCACCGTGCTGGGCGGCACCGTAGGATCCGGCAACATCGCCGGCGTCGCGGCCGCGATCGCCGTCGGCGGTCCTGGCGCGATCTTCTGGATGTGGCTGATTGCCATCGTGGGCATGCTGACCAAGATGACGGAGGTCAGCCTGTCCGTGAAGTACCGCAAGCAGATCGACGGCGAGTACTACGGCGGCCCGATGCACTACATGAAGGCCGCCCTGGGCACGTTCGGCAAGGTCCTGGCCGCCATTTACGGCGTCGCCCTGTTCCTGGACATCGCCACGGACGCCTGCGCCATCCAGGTCACCACGCTGGCAGAGGCGGTGAACCAGGTGTTCGGCGTGAACACCATGATCATCGCGGCGATCGTCGTCGTGATCTCCCTGATCGTCATCCTGTCCGGCGGCGTCAAGAAGGTCGGCAAGATTTCGTCCATGATCGTTCCGCCGATGGTGATCATCTACTTCATCGGCTGCATGGGCGTCATCATCGCCAACATCGGCAACCTGCCCGCGGCACTGGGCTCGATCTTCCGGTATGCCTTTGCCCCGGCGCCAGCCATCGGCGGTTTCGCCGGTGCGACGGTGACCGCAGCCATTTCCAAGGGCGCAGCCCGCGGCATCTTCTCCAATGAGGCCGGCATGGGCACGGCCGCGACGGTCCACGCGACGGCCCAGACGGATCACCCGATCCACCAGGGCATGTACGGCATCTTCGAGATCTTCGTCGACACCATCATCGTCTGCTCTCTGACCGGCCTCGCCGTGCTGTGCGCGGAGATCCTGCCCACGGTGACGGAGGATACCGCCGGTGTCGGCATGGTCTTCCAGGCGTTCGAAGGGACCTGGGGCCACTTCGGCTCGATCATACTGTGTATCGCAATCGTGCTGTTCTGCTATTCCGGCTACCTTGGATTCTACGTGGAATTCAGAACCTGCACAGAGTGGCTGTTCGGCCTCAAGGTGTCCAAATTTGTCAACGCGCTGTTCTTCATTCTCCCGGTGCTGGCCACGATGCTCTCCACCCTGGAGGTCTGGAGTCTGTGCGACATCGTCGTCGGACTGGTCATCATCCCGAACCTGATCGCGCTGATCGCCCTGAGCCCGAAGTTTGTGGCCATGTTCAAGGAGTACAAGGCAAAGCTCAAGACGCAGGGCATGTAACTGACTTCGCCTCATCGCACGGACTGCGCGCCGCTTTGCGGGCAGAGGCCCGCAGGAAAGGAGGCCCATGGACAGAAATCTGCTTTCCAGCATCATCGTCGCCGCGGTGTTTCTCCTCGGTGCCGCCGTACAGTTCGTTCGGGGGCGGACCCTGTTTGCGATCATCGGCCTGGTGCTCGGAGTCCTCTACGTGGTGCTGACCGTGATCGGCTACAGGAAGGAAAAGGGGAAAAAGCGGCCCTGACGGGCGTCCGCTCCTGAAGGCGTGCCAATGCATTCGCCCCGCTCTCCCGTGGATGAAATCCCGGGGGAGCGGGGCGTATGTTTTTCCGGAGCGGCTCAGCCGCGCCTGTTTTTTTCGGAAACCCAGAAGTGCCACTTCGGGGCCTTGGGCATGGGCTCGTGCCGGATCAGCGCCCGGATCACCCTGCGGTGGGTGAAGCAGCAGCAGACGACCAGCACGGCGATGACGATCCAGATGACGGTTCCTGCGCGCACAGTGCATTCCTCCTCAACGTTTTTCCATTTCTTTTCCCGCCAGAATTTGCTCCACCAGCGCGCGCTGTTCGTACAGCACGCAGCCGCCCACGTGGTCGTTGTCCAGCACGCCGCCCTCCCGCAGCGCCAGGAACAGCGGGGACTGCAGCGCGCCGCGCACGCCCAGCTCGCGGACGTTGACGTCCGAATAGG
Source organism: Clostridia bacterium (assembly GCA_017537105.1). Classification (GTDB taxonomy): domain Bacteria; phylum Bacillota; class Clostridia; order Christensenellales; family Aristaeellaceae; genus UBA2862. Next base: position 5,088 of record JAFWBZ010000170.1, read on the forward strand.
GCGAGAAGGGGCAGGGCTCGGCGCCGCCGTGGGAGTTGATGTGGAAGAAGCCGCGGCCCGCCGCCATGCAGCCTTCGTCGGCCTTCTCGTCGCCCGGGAAGGCCAGCGCCACCAGCTCGGGGAAGGTCTCCCGCAGCCGCTGCATCGCGGTCAGCAGATACTCGCGCTCGGGGTCCGCGGGGGCCAGGTGCATGGCCTCCTCCGTCACGGGCACGAACTCGATGTAGATCACCAGCTTACAGCCCCGGTCGACCAGTCCCCGCATGAATTCGGGCGAGGTGACCTGGCGGATATTTTCGGTGGTCACGGTGATCGACGCGCCGAACAGCAGGTTGCGCTCGTGCAGTCGGTCCATGGCGGCGATCAGCTTGTCGTAGACGCCCTCGCCGCGACGGCTGTCCGTGATCTCCCGGTCGCCCTCGATGCTCAGCACGGGGATCAGGTTGCGGCACTTGTCCAGCTGGGCGAAGGTGGTGTCGTCCATGTAGGTGCCATTGGTGAAGATCGGGAACAGTATGTTCTTCATCCGGCCCGCCGCCTCGATGACGTCCCAGCGCAGCAGCGGTTCGCCGCCCGCCAGCATGATGAAGCTGACGCCCAGCGACTCCGCTTCCCTGAAGATGTTCGTCCACTCCTCGGTGCTCAGCTGCTTCACGGGCTCGGCGTCCACGGTGGCCTCGTTGCAGCGGGAGTAGCACCCGGCGCAGTGCAGGTTGCAGGCGCTGGTGATGCTGGCGATCAGGAAGGAGGGCACGTGCAGCCCTTCCTTTTCGAGTTCGAGGCGGCGCTTGGTCGCCCTGCCGGCGGCCGCCGCGAATTTGACCATGAAGGCGCTCTCCCGGGGATCGCGCAGCGTCGCCTTCAGCGTATCCGCCACGATCTTCTCAACGCCCTTCGCGATGTGCTCCTGTAGGTTGAAATTCTGATGCAATGGTCCTTCCTCCCGGTGGTTCTTCTCGTTCTGGATCCGCGTCGGCACCGCCTGCCGGCCGTGCAAAGGGCAGCCCTTTGCCCTTCATTCCGCCAGCGCCGCGCCCATTTCGCGGGCCCTTTGGCACTCCTGCGGGAACACCGTCTCGTGGCGGCGCAGCTTCTCCTCCGGATCGAACATCGTCCAGGGCCAGTCGGTCCTGCCGTAGTCCTTCAGCTGGAGCGTGTTCCCGCTGACGAGGATTTCCGTCGGCCCCACGAAGCGGGAGAGGGTCTGCTGGTAATTCCGCAGGAGTCCCGCATAGCCGGTGTCCGGCGCGTTGCTGGTCATGATCAGCAGCACGGGGATGGGGCGCGGGTTGCAGCAGGGCGTCTCGAGGTTGTAGGTGAGGTTCTGGAAGATCAGCCGCTCGTACAGCGCCCGGAAGGAGGCCGTCAGCTCCGACAGATAGTTCGGGGAGCCGAGGATGAGCCCGTCCGACGCGCGGATGGCATCCAGCACCGGCGTCAGGCCATCCCGGCAGACGCATCGGCCCTTGTTCTTCTCCCGCTTGCATCCGAAGCAGGAGATGCAGCCGGTGTACCGCTCCAGCCGGAACAAGTCGAATCGCTCGACGGCCGCCCCGGCGGATTCCGCGCCCTTCGCGGCCTCCGTGATCAGCGTGTCTGTATTCCAGCCCTTTCGGGGTCCCGCGTTTACGGCAACGATCGTCTTGCCCATGGTCTTCTCCCTTCCTGCGACGTGTTCTTGCCCACCGCGGGAGACGTGTCCGCCTCCCGCGGCTGGTCGATGGTCCTACAGCGCCTTTGCGAAATCGCGGATCTCCGCCAGCTTCGCCTCGGACTGGTTTTCGTCCCCGGCGGCGGTGAAGATGCCCTTGTCCTCGATGCCCATGAACGCGGCCATGGTCCTGTAGGTCGCGATGGCGCCCTCGAAGGGATTGGGAGAGGCGGAGCTCAGCAGCAGTGCTGCAGCTTTGGCCTTCGGGGGCTTGCCGATGGCGTAGACCCTCTGGATCGCGGCGGACAGCTGTGCCGTCATGTCGAAGTAGTAGATCGGGGAGGCAAAAACGATCATGTCGCAGTCCATGTAGGCCGGCATGACCTTCTCCATGTCATCCTTCTGGATGCACTTGCCCGCGCCCTTGCCGTGACAGTATTCGCAGGCGAGACAGCCGGCGATCTTCATCCTGCCGACCTGGAGGATTTCCACCTCGTGTCCCGCGGCCTTTGCGCCTTCGGCAAAGGCGTCGACCATCGCGGCGGTGTTCTGCTTCCTCGGGCTTCCGTTCAAAACCGTGATCTTCATGCGCGTACCTCCTTTGTTCATCCTATGATGCTCATGCCTTGTTGAACCGCGCCTTGGGCTGCTTGCAGCGCGGGCACTTCCAGTCCTCCGGCAGCGCCTCGAAGGCCGTGCCGTCGTGCTCGGCGGGGTCGTACACGTAGCCGCAGACGGAGCAGACGTACTTGCCCGTGCCCGCCATGCCGGCAAAGTCGTATTCCTCAAAGATGGTTTCCACCGGATGGTCCAGGTCCATCACGCGCTTTGCCGCCAGGTTCTCATAGCCCTGGGGCGTGTGCGTGGAGACGTATACGGTGGGATGGTTGCGGATGAACGCGCGCACGCGATCCAGTGTCTCGCGGGCGGCGGGCAGATCGTCGAATACCACGGAGAGCTTGTCGGCGTACAGCGCCTCGTCCACGTAGGTGATGTCGCCGTGGATCATGTAGAACAGGCCGTCCAGCTCCACGATGACGATGCTGTTGCCGTTGGTATGGCCCTTTGCCCGGACATAGTAGATGCCGTCCCGGATCTTCTGGCAGGCGGGGAAGTTGTAGTAGGCGCCGTCGGTGAACTTCACGGGCACGAGGTTCGGGATTCCCTGCAGCTCGGCGGCCGAGAGCTCCTCCTCGTTGACGTAGATCTTCGCGTTGGGGAAGGACCGGAGCTCGCCGGAGTGGTCGGCGTGTTTGTGGGTCAGCAGGATCTTCGTCACCTGTTCGGGCGCATAGCCCAGGGCCCGGAACTGCGACAGATAGGTGCCCACGTCCCTGCCCGTGAAGGCGGGGCTCTTCTCGTCCGGCACCTCCTCGGGCGTGCCGGCGGGCAGGCCGGTGTCCACCAGAATGACCTCGTCGCCGGTGTCGATCAGGTAGTTCGTCAGCGCGCCGCGGTAGCGCACGTTCGGGTCGAATTTGGCCGGGCCTTCCTCGCCGCCGAACGCGAAGGGCTGGGTGTAGAAGCCGTCCTTCCGGAATGTGATCGCCTTGATGGTCATCGCCATAGCCTCCCTTATTTTCTCGTTCGTCCCATCTTTGCCAGCGTATTGTTCAGACAGGTGCGCAGCAGGATGCACCGCCTGTAACAAAAACACCTTTACAACGGAAAACGTATCACTTATACTATAAGGGAAGGAAATGCGTTTGTCAATGACGCAGATTTTCAGGTGTAAGTAAGAAAAACCTTACAGGAGGAAGCTTTATGGCGCATGCGCACAACTGCCCGTGTTCCGAGACCTGCGCGCTGCAGGGAGCGCTGGGCAGCCTCGGCGGGAAGTGGAAGCTGCCCATTCTCTGTTCGCTGCTGGCGAACGGGGACAGCCGCTACAATGAACTGCTGCGGAACATCCGAGGCATCTCCAACACGATGCTCTCGAAGACGCTGAAGGAGATGGAGGACGACGGACTCGTCGTCCGCGCGGAATACCTGGAGGTGCCCGTGCGCGTGGAGTACGGGCTGACGGAGAAGGCCCGAAAGCTGCAGCCCATCCTGGCGCAGTTCATTCAGTGGGCGCTCGAAAACGGCAGTCGGCCCTGACGCCCGCCGCGACCGGGACCTCGAAGTCGATTTTCCACGGCTTTTCGTGCCCTGCGCATGGGCGTGCACTTGTTTTTTTCGATTCCCGTGAACCCATGAGACCGCCGAAACGGCAAGGAAAGGATGGATACCATGAAAAAGAATCTTGGCGTCGTACAGGCCGTATATCCCATGCCTGTGCTGATGGTCGCCGCCTATGACGAGAACGGAAAGGTCAATGTCATGAACGCCGCCTGGGGCATGATCTGCAACAGCGATCGCATCGCGCTGTTCATCGACGAGGACCACAAGACCACCCAGAACCTGCTGAAGACCAAGGCGTTTACCGTGGCCCTGGCCGATCGGGCGCACATGGACGTGGCGGACTTCTTTGGCATCGCCAGCGGCAACAAGATGGAGGACAAGTTCGAGCGGACCGGCTATCACGCCGTCCGGAGCGCGTTTGTCAACGCCCCGATCATCGAGGAGTTCCCCGTGGTCATGGAGTGTGAGCTGGCGGAAGTCACCAGCACCGAGAGCATGTACGCCATCGTCGGCAGGATCGTCAACACGGCGGCGGAGGAAGGCGTGCTGGGCGAGAACGGCAAAGTCGACCCGGCGAAGCTGGACGCGCTGATCTTCGATCAGTTCCAGCACGGCTATTACGTGTCCGGCGAGAAGGTCGGCAAGGCCTGGAATGCCGGCGCGGAGTGGATGAAGCGATAGGGGAGCGGCCCCTGCCGAAGTCACTTCCGCAGCATCTTGAGGTGGCCGGAGAGGGTCAGGCCGACCACGATGTTGGTGGTCTTCCGGCAGCAGGGACACTCGTGCGGATCCGTATACCGGCAGTCCCGGTGCGCGAGGTGCACATTGTAGCCGCGGTTGATGCAGCGCTGGCAGATGTAGTCGCCGTACTGGGAAACGATGGGCTTCAGCGTGAGCATGGTACCTCTCCTCTGTGCCGTCCAGCGGCCGGTCGGTGAAGGGATTCGAAACCGGGGCCGGATCCATCCGGCCGCCAGCTGCGCGCGATGCAGGCGCATGGCGCACAAACGCGCCTCCATAACCATCGGCATGGAGGATAGCTGTATTCTATCACAACCCCTTTGGCGGCGTCAAGCGCGGCGGGCACGCCGCGCAAAATGCGGGCACCGCGCGTACAAAGGTTTAACTTGCCTCCGGGGCCGCGATGTGATATAGTAGCTTCGCTTAGCGGCAAGACAGTTCGAAACCATCCTGTCTATAAACAAAACTAGGGACGAAAACAGAATTTTTGGATTTTGTTGGAGCGCACCTGGGATGGGTGCGCTCCTCTTTGTCGGCAAAACGCCGGCAGAGTCATCGACAATCAACGAGGAGGTGACGAAAATGGATATGAAGAATCTGACCCAGACGCAGAAGATCACGATTTCCGGAGCCGCGATGGCCCTCTACATCGTGGTGATGTACTTCACGCAGAGCTTTGCCTTCGGGCAGTATCAGGTGCGCATTGCTACCGCGATCTATGGAACCGCATATCTGTTTCCGTTCCTGGTTGTGCCGCTGGGCCTTTCCAACCTGATCGCCAACATGGTGATGGGTGGGCTGGGCGTGTTTGACATCGTGGGCGGCGGGCTGGTCGGCCTGCTCACCGCGGGCTGCTGCGCCCTGCTGGGCAGAAAGCGCGCGACCGTGTGGTCCGTCGTCGCGCCCATCGCGCTGATTCCGGCGCTGGGCGTGTCGCTGTGGCTGAGCCGGCTGATCGGCGTGCCCTACTGGGCGCTGGCCGGGAGCCTGCTGGTGGGCCAGGCCATCTCGGGCGTCGTCGGAGCGATCCTGGTCAAGGCGCTGAAGAACGCATGGAGGCTGTGAATATGAGCGGAAGAACGCCCAAAGAGGCTGCAGGCCTGTCCCTGCTGGGCGGCAGGAAGACCGTCTACAAGAGCGACTATGCGCCGGAGGTGCTGGAGACCTTCGTGAACAAGCATCCGGACAACGACTACTTCGTGAAGTTCAACTGCCCGGAGTTCACAAGCCTGTGCCCCATCACCGGCCAGCCGGACTTCGCCACCGTGTACATCTCCTATGTGCCCGGCGAGCGGATGGTGGAGAGCAAGTCCCTGAAGCTGTACCTGTACAGCTTCCGCAACCACGGGGACTTCCACGAGGACTGCATGAACATCATCATGAAGGACCTCATCCGCCTGATGGATCCCAAGTACATCGAGGTGTGGGGCAAATTCACGCCCCGCGGCGGCATCTCCATCGACCCGTACTGCAACTACGGAAAGCCCGGCACCCGCTGGGAGGAAGTCGCCTGGCAGCGGCTGAGCCAGCACGACCTGTACCCGGAGAAGGTGGACAACCGGTAGCGGAGGTTTTGGAGGATATTCTCCACATCCTCATGTCGTTGTGAAACAGGCGTCCGGCGCC
>JAFWBZ010000171.1 GCA_017537105.1 Clostridia bacterium
ATCCACCTGTTCCCATCCCGAACACAGAAGTTAAGCCTCAGCACGCTGATAGTACTTGGCTGGAAACGGCCCGGTAGGGTAGGTCGTCGCCGGATCCCACGGAGATCATCCAACTCGGATGGTCTCCTTTTTTGTGCGCAAAATCCTCCTCCTCTCGCCCCCTGCCTGCCCTGCAAATGCGACTGCAAATATCGGAATATCAGGCAATTTTGTGCATTTTCATGGGCAGGACGCACACATCGCTTGCTTTTGGCGGGTTCCCCTGCTATGATTGAAGATGGGTCTGTACAAATGGACCCGCGTTGACGCGGTATGGTCCCCGGAAACGACCGGGGGGACCGGGAGCCGCACACGCCGACAGGCGGCTTGTGCCCGTCGGCTTGCCAATCCTGCCGGAAAGGAGGAAGCTACAATGAGCAAGGAGCAGTACACCCCTGTTGAAATGGAGGTCATCACCTTCGACGTGGAGGACGTGATCACCACGAGCGTGGAGGAAATCAACTGATTTGCAGAGGGTTCCTCGGCAGGCGGCTTCGGCTGTCTGCCTTTTCCATAAAGGAGGCGGCGCGTGAGAGGCGTTTATCGAATCGCGGAGAAGGACATTGAAATCCTCTCCGTCTATCCCGACGTGCATCGTCAATGTGCGGCGTATCGCAGCGAAGCCAGCCCGGAGCTGTGCGTGGAAACCACGCAGCGGGACATCGAGCGCGAGCGCGAAAGGGCCGCGCGGGAGGCGGTCCGGGAGGGGCGCGCGGTGCAGGAGTTTCCCCTCCCCTACCTCGAATCGCTCGCCGTCTATCGAAAGATCGCCGAGAAGATGCCCGCCTGCGGAACCTTTCTGCTGCACGGCTCCGCAATCGCGGTGGACGGGCAGGGATACCTGTTCACGGCGAAGAGCGGCACGGGCAAGAGCACGCACGCGCGACTCTGGCGCGAGCTGCTGGGCGCGCGCGCGGTCATGGTCAACGATGACAAGCCGCTGATCCGCATGACGGAGCGCGGCGCGGTGATCCATGGCACGCCCTGGCGGGGCAAGGAGGAGCTTGGCGGCAATCTCTCCGCGCCGCTGAAGGCGGTCTGCCTGCTGGAGCGCGCGACGCACAACCACATTCGCGCGGCATCCCGGGCGGAAGCCTATCCCCTGCTGCTGCAGCAAATCTACCGGCCGGCGGACCGCGAGGCGATGCGGCAGACGCTGGCATTGCTGGACGCGCTGTGCACAGAAGTGAAGCTGTACCGATTGGGCTGCAACATGGATCCGGAAGCGGCGGAGATCGCCTACCACGCGATGGAGGAAGGAAAATCATGAAGCTGAAGCAGGAATTTGTCTACCATGACGCGGGCAGCGAAGCGATCCTCGTGCCCGTAGGCGGCGCGGACTTTTCGGGCGTCGTGAAGGGCAATCGCACCCTCGGCGCCGTGCTGTCGCTGCTGGGCGAGGAGACCACGGAGGCACAGCTCGTCGACGCGCTCTGCGAGCGGTACGACGCGCCGCGGGACGCCGTCGCGCGGGACGTCGCCAAAGTGCTGGACGAGCTGCGGAAGATCGGGGCGCTGGATGAATAGCGGCATCTCCTACGAGGAGTACCTGCGCACGCACGACGCGCTCGTCTACTCCAACGTCGGCGTCAGCATGCTTCCCCTGCTTCGGCAGGGCAGGGACCTGTTCGTCGTCGAAAGAAAGGGTCCGGCGCGCTGCAGGGTCGGGGATGTGATCCTCTACCGGCGCCCGCCGAGCCACTACGTGCTGCACCGGATCGTGGCGGTGCGCGACGGGGACTACGTCCTGCTGGGCGACAACTGCATCCGTCGGGAATACGGCATCCGGGACGCGGACATCGTCGGCGTCATGACCGGATTCGTCCGGAACGGTCGAAGGCACAGCACGGAGGAGGCGGGATACCGGCTGTACCGCTTCGTCTGGCTGCACACCATTCCCCTCCGCATCGCCCTGAAAAAGGCGCTTTACAGGATCCGACGCGGCTCCGGAACGGCAGACAAGGGGTGACGTATGGACACACAATCCCATTCCCGCGCGGTGGACGCGGTGATCTACCTCGCCGCCTGCGCGATCAACGGAAAGACGCCCGACGCAGCGCGCGTGGCGGCCATGGATCTGCGGCAGCTCTACGCTGTTGCGGACCGGCACGCGCTGACTGCCATCACCGCAGCGGCGCTGGAGTCCGCCGGCGTGAAGGACCCGCAGTTCACGCAGGCCCGGGGCAAGGCGATCCACAAGGTCGCGACCATGGACGCGGACAAGGCGCTGCTGTTTGCGCGGCTGGAGGAAGTCGGCATCTGGTACATGCCGCTGAAGGGCGCGGTCCTGAAGGACGACTATCCCGGCTACGGCCTGCGGCAGATGTCCGACTTCGACATCCTGTTCGACGCCGATCGCGCCGGGGAAGTGCGGCGCATCCTGGAATCCCTGGGCTTTGCGACGGAGCAGTACGGAAGGGACGCCCACGACTGCTATTTCAAGCCGCCCGTCAGCAACTTTGAGATGCACCGGATGCTCTTCGACGCCACGTCCGGGGATGCCGCCCTCTGCGCGTATTACCAGCGCGTCAAGGACCGGCTCGTGAAGGACGAGGGCAATCGCTGCGGCTGGCACTTCACCGTCGAGGACTTCTATATCTACCTCGCGGCGCACGAATACAAGCACTACTCCCACGGCGGGACGGGCCTGCGCTCCCTGCTGGACACCTACGTCTACCTGCGGAAGCACGGCGACGGCATGCGCTGGGACTACGTCCGGCGGGAGACGGAGGCGCTCGGCATCGCGGCGTTTGAATCCCAAAGCCGCAGCCTCGCCGCGAAGCTGTTCGACGGCGAAGCGCTGACCGCCGGGGAGGAGCGGATGCTGGATTACATCACCGCCTCCGGCACCTACGGCAGCGTCGAAAACCGCGTCTCCAACGCCGTGGAGGCCTGCGGCGGCGGCGGAAGGGGCCGGGCGCGCTATCTGCTGCGCCGTGTTTTCCTGCCGATGGAGCAGATCCGGACCGGCTATCCCTTCTTCTACCGGCACAGGCTGCTGCTGCCGCTGCTGTTCGCGTATCGCGTGGGCCGGGCGCTCTTCGTCAACCGGGCAAAGGTCCAGCAGGAGATAAGGACGCTCTCGGAAAAGCGGCATTGAACCGTTGAATACCACGACCGCCAAAGGCGCCGTCCACGACAGGATCGTGGACGGCGCCTTTGATGTCTCTGTTCCCCGGGAGATCTTCTACCTCTCCCCCGCCTCCCCGGCGCGGAGGACCCAGAACCCCGCCTCCCGGTCGAGGATCTCGACGGAGGCATAGCGCTCCTTCAGGAATTTCAGCGCCGAGGGTGCACCCTGCTGCTTGCGGATGACGATGTACAGCGCGCCGCCGGGGTTCAAAAAGTCCCGGGCCCGGGCGAACAGCGCGTAGATCACGGCCTTGCCCGCGCGGATGGGCGGGTTGGTGACGAT
>JAFWBZ010000172.1 GCA_017537105.1 Clostridia bacterium
CGAATTCCATGAGCTACGGGCGTTACAAGCTGTCGCCCAGCATGAGCGTCAACGATCTGATCGGGGAATTGACTTCGGGCAGCCAGACCAACGAGCGGGTTATCACCATCGTGCCGGGCTGGACCTGCGAGGAAATCGCCGACTACCTGCTGAGCATCGGCGCGATCGAAAACCGCCAGGAGTTCCTGTCGCTTTGCAACAACGTGGACAGCTTCGTGGGCAGCTCCTACGCGCTGCGGGATGCCCAAAACCACAACACGCTGGAGGGCAGGAAGTACGCGCTGGAGGGATATCTCGCCCCGGACACCTATCGCGTATTCGTGTCCGCCACCCCGGACAGCATCATTCGCACGCTTCTGAATCAGCACAACGCCATCATCGACGCCGTGTACTATGCCGATCACGCCGAGTACTACGCCGACGATGAGGGCAACTACCACGAGGTGGAGCGGTACGAGACCAACCTGACCATGGATCAGATCGTCACGATGGCCTCCATGATCGAGCGGGAGGCGGCCACGCGCGAGGATTACGCGCGGGTTGCCGCCGTGTTCTACAACCGGCTTCGGCAGGGCATGAAGCTGGAGAGCGACCCCACCGCGACCTATCTGAGCGGCATCCGAAAGCTGGCGCTCAGCGATGCGGAGATCGCGGACCCGAACCTCTACAACACCTACTACGTCGTCGGTTTGCCGGTGGGGCCGATCTGCAATCCCTCGCAGGCCGCCATGGAGGCGGCGATGTCTCCGGACATGGAGTACATCCGCGAAAACTACCTCTACTTCTGCGCCATGGAACCCACGTCCGGCAAGCTGGCGTTCTCCAAGACCCAGGAAGAGCACGACGCCAACGTCGCGCTGTATCGCCCGCTGTGGGAGGAATACGACCGAAAGAAGGCGGAGGAACGCATCGCCGCTGTCGAATCTGCGCAGGAAGCGACGCCGTGATCGGAACGATCGCGAACCCAGTCGAATAGGATATAGGGCAGACTTCCCCAAAGGAGGAACGCCCTATGTTTTTGCCCGAATTCTTCCTGTGGCTCGTTCAAAACGGGTGGCTGATGTTTCTCCACCTCAGTGCGCGATCGTCCTTCCCGAAGCCGCTGGACCGCTCGGAGGAGCAGGCGCTGTTGGAGCGCCTCCAGAGCGGGGACCGCGACGCGGAGCGCATACTGATCGAGCACAACCTGCGGCTGGTCGCGCACATCGCCAAGAAATACGCGCAGTCCGGCGTGGATCAGGACGACCTGGTTTCCGTGGGCTCTCTGGGGCTCATCAAGGCGGTGCAGACCTTCAAGCCGGAGGCAGGCCGACTGACGGCCTATGCGTCCCGCTGCATCGAAAACGAGATGCTGATGGTCCTTCGATCCAATCGAAAGCACAAAAACACGGTGCTTTTCGGGGAGTGCCTGGGCAAGGACCGGGAGGGCAACGACGTGGAGCTGAGCGAATGGCTGGGAACGGAGCCCGGCCTGGTGGCCGATGCCGCCGAGACCGCCATCGAGTCCGGACGCGCGCTGCGGCTGATGCAGACGTTGCTGGACGAGCGGGAACGGGCGGTTCTCGAGCTGCGCTACGGCTTTTTTGACGGCTGCCTGTATCCTCAACACGCCGTGGCGAAGCGGCTGAAGATTTCCCGGAGCTACGTCTCGCGCATTGAAAAAAAGGCGCTGGAAAAGCTGCGGAGGGCCATGAGCGGAGACGCGTCGGATTCGAATTGACATCGCCGCGTGATATTGTTATAATTGTGAACACAGGGGGGAACGACGGGAAACCAAAGGCAGCGGAGGGTGGCAAATGAACTACAGCGATGACGGATATGCAGCAATGCTGCTGACCATGGCGCCCTCGCCGGACCGCGAGGAGTATGCCCGCCCGTACAGCGTGCAGGAGCTCCGGCGGCTCGAAGCGGCCGTCCGCAACACGGAGATCAAGCGCATCGGCGGGCTGCTGAGTGTGGACATCAGCGGCCTGATGATCTATCTCGGCTTGCCGGAGGAAGAGGCGTACCGCACGTTCACGCTGCTGCACCGCTCGGTGCAGCTGACCTACGCTCTCGAGGGCTTCTCGCGGCAGGGCGTGGAGGTCATCACCAGCTACGACGCCGAATACCCGCAGCGCCTTCCCCGCAAGCTCGGGGATGCGGCACCGCCGTTTTTCTACCGCTGCGGCAGCGCGAAGCTGCTGGAAAGGCCGCATATCGCAATCGTGGGCATTCGCGGCGTCCGGACGGACAGCGACATGAGAAATGCCATCGAGGCGCTGGTCCGGAATGCCACGGCAAAGGGCTACGGCGTCCTGATAGGCGGTGAGCTCGGCGTTTCGAGGGTCGCGGAGAGCCTGGTCGCGCAGTGTGGCGGGACGCTGCTGGAGGTGCTGGGCGGCGGCATGCAGGAGCAGATTCACCGCGAGGACATTGCAGAGCTGATCGCGACAGACCGCTGTGCGGTGCTGTCCGTGGAGCACCCGGAGGCGATGTTTACCCTGAGCCATGCCGTCGCGCGCAACCGGCTGCTGTTCTCGCTGGCAGATGCGGCGTTTGTCTTCAATACCGACGGACGGCGCGGCGAATCCGAGGCGATTCAGAATCGCTACTGTGATTGGATCTATGCGTGGGAGGACTTCGCGGAAAACCGCGCGCTGATCGCGCGGGGTGCTATTGCCTTGAACGGCCGCACTCCCATCGACTTCAACGCCATGAGCCAGCATTGGAACAGCTCGTCCGCCGAACAGCTGAACATGTTTGATCTCTTTTAGAATATCGTCTGTTTCCGAAGGCAACAGGAAAGCGGCGTCCCGATCAGGGACGCCGCTCTGCTGTCAGGCCAAGCCGAGCCATTTCCCGCGTGAGCTCTGCCCGGTGCTCTGCGCCAAGCGGCACAAGCGGCAGGCGAAGCTCGTCTTCCACCCTTCCAAGCAGGTACAGGGCCGCTTTGACCGGGATGGGATTCACTTCGGAGAAGAGCGCGCGGATCAGCGGCAGGTACTTTATCTGGTGCGCGAGCGCCTGCTTTGGTTCGCCCTGCAGCCAGCTTGTGGTAAGCGCATGCATCTCTCCGGGGATGACGTTGGAGGCGACGGAGATCGCGCCCTGCGCCCCGAGGGACATGGCCGGAACGATCTGGTCGTCATTTCCGCAGTAGATGGCGACGTTGTCTCCACAGGCGGCTGCCAGGTCGACCATCTGACGCAGGCTGCCGGAGGCCTCCTTGACGGCGCGAAGGTTCGGGTGCCGAGCAAGCTGCGCCACGCACTCCGGGGGAAGGTTCAGGCCCGTCCGTCCCGGTACGTTGTACAGTATGATCGGGAGTTCCACGCTGTCCGCGATGGTGGTGAAGTGTTCCATCAGACCCTCGGAGCTGGTCTTGTTGTAGTAGGGCGTGACTACGAGCAGCGCGTCCGCGCCGCGGGACTGTGCCTCCTGGGACTGCCGGATGGCCGTCCGCGTGTCGTTGGAGCCCGTACCCGCGATCAGCGGGACCCGCCGGGCATTGCGCGCCACGGCACACTCCAGGATCGAAGCCCGCTCCGACGCGGACAGCGTGGAGGGCTCACCGGTGGTTCCCAGGACCACCAGGGCGTCGATGCCCGAGGCCACCTGCCAGTCGATCAATCCCTCCAGGGCATCGTAATCCACGCGCCCGCCGCGAAACGGCGTCACCAGCGCCGTGGCGCAGCCATGGAACAAGGCACTCTCCATAGCATCCCTCCCGTGCATGTTTTGCTCCATTGTACGGGGAAATGTCGAAAAAAAGAACGGGCGGCGCGCCGGGAAGGCACGCCGCCCAATCCATCTGTGGCGGTTACGGATTGATGTCCACGCCGGGATACCGCATCAGCAGCTCCGCCTGCACGAATCCCATCCGCTCCATCATGTGCAGCACGTGGGGAATGCGCGCGCGGACGTTGGCCTCCGCCACCACCAGCCGGTTCTTTTCAAACTCCTCGCAGGCAAGGCCGAGCATGCAGCTGCCAACGCCCATGCGTCGCCAGCGCTTCGCGGTCTGGATGTAGCCGATCACGCCGCGGTATTCCTCCTGCCAGATCAGGATCTCGCCAGCCATGCCGGTGGGCGACACCGTCAGAATCCGCATAAAGCCCTCCCGGCTGATGAAGCTGTGGAGCCATTCGAAGTCGTGGGTAGTGTTGTACAGCTCGTTGTAGCGCTCCAGAAAGAACTTCTGCTCCATCGGGTCGCTCAGATCGTCCCGTACGATCACGCAGCCGGCTGGGAGATGATAGTCCCCGGCGCAGGGCAGGCGAAGCTGCATCTTGACCAGCCCGTCGTTGTCCTTGAAGCCCATGGGCATCAGCGCGTCCAAAATGTCCAGATCCTCCGGATCGACGCGCGTGTACAGCCGGGAAAACTTCCCGGATTCGGCGCAGATGGCGCGCGCCCGGGCGACAGCTGCACCCAGCAGCTTGTCCGGAATGTGGTCGCCCTCCAGCTGGAGCCGCACCTGGAACGGACGGGCCGGATAAAGCGAGGGATTGTCATCGCAAAAGATGACGCAGGAGCCCAGCTGAAATCCGGTCGCTTCATCAATGGCGAGAAAGGTGTTCTCCACCGGCTGTCCGTCCATGGGTTCTCTGGCGTGTTTGAGCATCATCGCTGCGCACCTCGCTGTCTTATGTGATCGTATTCCGTTTCCGCATGTCGGGAATCACTGCCACTCGATCGCCGTGCGCGCGTCCGGGGAGAGGTCATAGGAGACGCGGTTGATGCCCGGCACCTCCTCGATGATCCGCTCTGCCACGCGCTCCAACAGGTCGTAGGGCAACCTGCCAACGGCATAGGTCGTGGTGCTCTGCTCGCTGACGGCGCGGAGCACGCAGGCGTATTCATAGGCGAACCCGTCGTCCCTACGGCCCAGCGTGGAATCGCTGTTCAACACGGCGAAATACTGGGTGAGCCGCTTGTCCTGCCCCGCAGCCTGGATCTCCTCGCGGAATATGGCGTCCGCCTTTCGCAGAAGCGCGATCTTTTCCGCGGTGACCTCGCCCTGGCAGCGCACGGCCAGCGCCGGGGCGGGGAAGGGCTGTCGTTGGATCAGCGCCTCGGGGAGACCCATCAGCGCGCCGAGCTTGCGCACCTCGTCCTTGAACAGCATGCGCACGGGCTCCAGCAGCTTTCCGGCATCAAACTGCCGGGCGTAGACCTCGTCCGAGGACCCGCGAATCAGCAGGTCCGAGTAGATCGTACCCTGCACGAAGAATTCATAGGCCGGGTGCTCCAGCGTGTATTCCCGAATGACGTTCAAAAACTCGTCGCGCATGACGCGATGCTTTTCAATGGGGTCGGTCAGGCCGTGAAGGCGCACGAGAAAGCGATCGGAGGCGTCGATGGACTCGACGTCGAGCCCCAGGTCCTCCCGGAAGGTGTCGATGACCTGATCGGCCTCGCCCAGGCGAAGCAGGCCGTTGTCGACGAAGACGCACTTCAGCCGGTCTCCGATGGCGCGTCGCATCAGCATTGCGCAGGCAGAGGAATCGATGCCGCCGGAGACGGCCATCAACACGGATGCCTCGCCGACCCTCTCGCGGATATACCGGATCTCCTCCTCCACATAGTCCTCCACATTCCACTTGGGGGTGCAGCCGCAGATTTTTTCCGCGAAATTGCTTAGGATGACCGCACCGTCGGGATCGTTGGATTCCGCATAGAACTGAAGGCCGTAGAGGTTGCGCTCAAAATCGGCGAAGGCAGGCGTCAGCCCGTCGATGGTCGTGGCGATGGGTTCGAAACCCTCCGGCAGCGCGAAGCCGTCCACGCGGACGAAGTAGCGGTCGCTCTCCGAAAGCTGATCGAACAGCGCACAGGGCTGAAAGGTGATCTGTGAGGCCTGATTTTCCAGCAGTACGCCCTCGGACGCGGCGCCGCAGGACTCGATCATCATGCGGGAGGCGCCGCCCAGCGCGAGCACGGGAATGCCCAGTGCGAGCACGGCGCGGGGGAATGCACCAGCATCCTCACAGCTGTCCCCGCCGACGATCAGTATGCCCCGGGGCGACTTCCTGCGGAAGAGCTCAATGTCCGCACGACGGGACATGATCTCCGTGTAGTAGTGTTGGTTCCGCAGCTTCCTGGCCATTTCTATGGCTTCGCGGCCGCCGAGATCCAGCACGAGGATAAAATCGTTATCCATGATGGTTTCCTCCGCGTTCAGCGTTTGGGGTTGAAGGGCTTGGGCGGACGGTGATCCACGATGTCGATCTTGCGCAGGACCTGCCGGGTGATGTCGATGCCCAGCGTTCGCGTCAGTTGGAGGCCATACATCATCACGTCCGCAAATTCCTCGGCGATCATGGCGACCCGCTCCGGATCGTCTCCGTTCATCAGTCCTTCGACATCCTCCGGGTTCAGCCATTGAAAGTGCTCCAGAAGCTCGCTCATCTCCACGGTCATGGCCATGGCCACGTGCTGTGGATTCTGGACGCCTTCAATGCCCCAGCCCTTGCGCAGGCACAGCTGGTGCACCTGCTCCTTCAGCGTATCTATGGTGGTGTTGCTGTCGTTCATGTTGATAGACCTCACACAAATCTACTTTATATTATAGCATATCCGCAGGCATTATGCAAATGATGCGGCATTTGATGCAATATGTGGCCCGGTGTCCATCCCGAATCCTGGCGAAAAACCACTTGTTTTCAGGCCCTGCCGGGGGCGTGGAGGGGGCAAAGCGCCATCAGAATTAACCTTTGTGTTGTACAATATAATAGAATGATTATGGTTCGGAGGAAAACATGGCGGATAAATATACGGCGCGGGACATACAGGTGCTGGAAGGGCTGGACGCGGTGCGCATGCGACCGGGCATGTACATCGGTTCCACGGGCTCCCGTGGCCTTCACCATATGATCTGGGAGATCGTCGACAATGCCATCGACGAGGCCTCCAACGGCTATGCCACGGAGATCTCCGTGACGCTCAAGAAGGACGGCTCCTGCGAGGTCACCGACAACGGCCGAGGCATTCCCGTGGACATCCACCCCAAGCTCGGCGTGTCGGCGGTGGAGGTCGTCTACACCCAGCTGCACGCGGGCGGCAAGTTCAACGACAAGAACTATGCCTATTCCGGCGGTCTGCACGGCGTGGGCGCCTCGGTGGTCAATGCGCTCTCCGAGTGGGTGACCGTGGACGTCTACAAGGACTACAGCCACTACTTCGTTCGCTTTGAATCCATCACAGACCGAAAGACCGGCAAGATCCTCAGCGGCCACACCATGGCGCCGCTGGAAAAGGTGGGCAACACGCGCAAACGCGGCACGCAGGTGTGCTTCATGCCGGACCGCCGCGTGTTTGAAGACGTGCGCTTCAACGCAGACATCGTGCGCCGCAGGGTGCAGGAGCTCGCGTACCTGAACAAGGGCGTGCGGTTCATCTTCACCGACGAGCGCGTCAAGGAGGCCGACAAGCGCACGCAGGAGTTCTGCTACGAGGGTGGCCTGGCGGACTTCGTCCGATTCCTGAACGCAGACAAGACGCCCATCACCGAGCCCATCGTGTTCGAGGCGGTGCGCGAGGGCACGCTCGTGCGCGTGGCGATCCAGTATACCGACGGGTATGCCGACAACATCTATTCCTACGTGAACAACGTGCCCACGCCCGAGGGCGGCTCCCACGAGGTGGGATTCAAAACCGCGGTGACGAAGGCCTTCAACGATTACGCGCGCCGCGCCGGACTGTTGAAGGAGAAGGACAACAACCTGGCGGGCGACGACTTCCGCGAGGGCATGACCGCCGTGGTGTACGCCGGCGTGAAGAACCCGCAGTTCGAGGGCCAGACCAAGGGAAGGCTGGGCAACACGGAGGTGCGCCCCATCTACGAGGCAGTCTGCCTGGAGCAGCTCTCCATCTACCTGGACGATTTGAAGAGCCAGGATTTCGCCCAGGCGATCGTGCAGAAGGCGCTGAAGGCCGCCAAGGTGCGCGAAGCCGCCCGCAAGGCCCGGGACATCGCCCGGCAGGCGGGTCAGCTGGAGGCCGCGCCGCTGGTGGGTAAGCTGTCCAGCTGCACCGGCCGAAAGGCGGAGGAAAACGAGCTGTTCATCGTGGAGGGCGATTCGGCAGGCGGCAGCGCCAAGCAGGGCCGCGATCGCCGCTTCCAGGCGATCCTGCCGCTGCGCGGCAAGCCGCTGAACGTGGAAAAGAAGAAACTGGACCAGGTGCTGCAGAACGAGGAGTTCCGTTCCATCATCACCGCGCTGGGCACCGGCATCGGCGAGGAGTTCAACATCTCAAAGCTCAGGTACAACCGCGTGATCATCCTGTCGGACGCGGACCAGGACGGCGCGCACATCCGCGCGATACTGCTCACGTTCTTCTACCGCCACATGCGCGAATTGATCACCGACG
>JAFWBZ010000173.1 GCA_017537105.1 Clostridia bacterium
AATGCGCACCGGGTTGGCCACGGCGGCTTCCCCCAGCCGCGCGCGCAGCGCAGCGGATAGGTTGGTCATTTCGCCGATGTCGGCGCTCCGGTTGAGCCACTCCCGGATCTGCTTCGCCCGGAACCGGCTCTCGCCCAGATCGTTTGCCACGAAGTCCAGCAGCTCCGGACCGCTCAGCCCCAGCAGCTGCACCCTTTCCCCGCTCATACGCGCCTCCGGATCAGCCGCGCGATGAAGAAGCCCTCCAGGCCGTCCCTGTGGGGCAGCAGCTGAATCATGCCGTCGTGGAACCGCGGGCGGAGCGCCTCGGGCAGCCATTGGTCGCCGGGATCCGGCGCAAATTCCGGGTGCCACGTCAGAAAGCCGCGCACCTGGTCCTCGTTCTCCTCGGGCAAAATCGTGCAGGTGGCGTACACCAGCCTGCCGCCGACCCCGACCGCCTGGGCGCAGGCGTCGAGGATCCCCCGCTGCAGCGCCGGCAACGCCCGAAGTGCCTGCTCGTTCACGCGATACTTGATGTCCGGCTTGTCGCCGATCACGCCCAGCCCCGAGCAGGGTGCGTCCACCAGCACGGCATCCATCGAGAGCCGCATGCTCTCCATGGGATTCCCGGCGTCATACACCGCGGCGCGGACGTTGTCCAGCCCCAGCCTGCGCGCGGCGGCGCGAATCAGCTGCACGCGATGCTCGTGCACGTCCCAGGCGAACACCCGTCCGGCGCCGCGCATGCGCTCCGCCATCAGACAGGTCTTTCCGCCGGGCGCGGCGCAGGCGTCCAGAATCTGCATGCCCGCCTTCGCCTCCACGGCCTGGGCCGCCAGCATGGCGCTCTGGCCCTGGATGGAGAACAGTCCCCGGCGATAGCCGTCGGTGTCGGCCAGGTTGCCGCCGTTTTCGATCAGCCAGGCCCCCGGAACGACGCCGCGCTTCCAATGGTATCCCTGATCGTCCAGCCACTTTTCAAAGGCTTCGCCGTCCATGCGCATGGCGTTGGGGCGAACGGTCTCCATGCGGTTGCCCGCGGAGGCGGCTGCAATCTGTTCCGCTTCCTCCTGCCCGTAGGCGGCGACCAGCCGCTCCACGATGGCCGGCGCCGTGGAATACCGGACGGACAGCCACTTCTCCGGCTCCGACGAGCGGTCGGGCAGCGCGAGCTCCCCCGCGTCGCGGGCGCGAATGAGGTTGCGCAGCACGCCGTTGACCAGCCCGGTCATCCCCTCGCGCTTTGCCGCGCGGACCTGCTTCACCGCCTCGTCCACCGCGGCGTGATCGGGAACCCGATCCATGAACAGGATCTGCGCCGCGGCGATGTGGAGGATGTCGTTGACCGTGGGATCCGGTTTCGAATCCAGGAAACGGTCCAGCATGTACTCGATCTGCAGCCGGTTCTCCACAGCGAAGTAGAACGCGCTGGCGGCCAGACGGCGATCCTCCGGCTTCAGCCGCGCCGCCTCCAGCTGGCGGTTCAGCGCCTGCGCGGCATAGGCGTCGCCGCGCACCACGTCCTGCAGCGCCTTCAGCGCCACGTCGCGCGGCGCATCCATCGGAGTCCTGGCGGAACCCCTTCCCGGGACCTCGCGGCGCTCGCCCGTGCGGCTCTGGCCCGGCTGTCCCCTGCGTCCGCCCATGCCGGCGGGACGATCGGTCTTTCGCGCAGAGGCGGTTTGTTCCCTTCCCGGCACGCCGCGCCGTTCGCCCGTGCGCGGCTGACCCGGCTGTCCCCGTCGGCCGCCCGCTCCGGCGGGGCGGGGTGTCCTGGGCTTCTGCCCTTCGCCGCCGCGTCGCTTGTCATCGTTCATGCTTCCCCGTCCTTTCTAAGGCGCGTGCCCACATCGATCCGCTTGCCCATCAGGTAGGCCTTCGCCGCCATGCGCCTGGCGTTGGGCGCCTGCATCTCCAGAATCTCCAGCGCCCCCTCGCCGCACTTGACCATCAGCCCGGCCTTGGGGCCGGAGACGATCACGGTGCCGGGCGCAGCGTCGCTGCCGGTCTGCACGGCGCGGGCGAGGTACAGCTTGAGCCGCCCCGCGGCCATGCCGGTGCTGGCGCCGGGCCAGGGATTCAGCCCACGCACCTGCCGGGCGATGACCTCCGCGGACTGCGTCCAGTCGATCTCGCCCATCTCCTTCTTCAGCATCGGCTCGTAGGTAGCCTCCGACGCATCCTGTGCAACGGGCGCGATTTCGCCGCTCAGATATTTTGGCAGCGCCTCCGCCAGCAGCTCCGCGCCGAGCACGGAGAGCCGCCCGGTCAACTCGCCCGCCGTCTCCAGTTCGCCGATGGCGGTCGAACGGGAAACCAGCATATCGCCGGTGTCGATGCCGATATCGGTGCGCATGATGGTGACGCCGGTCTGCGCATCTCCCATCAGGATGCACCAGTTGATGGGTGCGGAACCGCGATGCTTCGGCAACAGCGAAGCGTGCACGTTGATCGTGCCGCACACCGGGATGTCCAGGATCTCCTGCGTCAGGATCTGTCCGAAGGCCGCGGTCACCACCACGTCGGGCCGAAGTTCCCTGAGCTGCGCCACGCCCTCCGGCCTGCGGATCCTGTCAAACTGATAGACCGGGATCCCGCGCTCCAGGGCGCGTTGCTTCACCGGGCAGGCCGTCAGCTTTTTGCCCCGGCCTGCGGGCCGGTCCGGCTGGGTGAACGCGCCCACCACGTCATAGCCCGCGTCGCAAAGCGCGTCCAGCGACGGCACGGCAAATTCCGGCGTGCCCATGAAGACCACGCGCGTCATGAAATCGCCCCCTTCTCACGAAGCTCCTCCGTACAATCCTCGATCATCCTGTCCACGTACAGCACGCCGTCCAGGTGATCGATCTCGTGGCACAGGCACACCGCCAGCATGCCCTCCCCGTGAATCTCAAAGGGATTGCCAAAGCGATCCTGCGCGCGAACCGTCACGCGCTCCGGCCGCACCACGCGGCCCGCCCGGCCGGGCACGGAGAGGCACGCCTCGATCACCGTCATCTCCCCCTCCCGGGAGACGATCTCCGGGTTCACCAGCTCGATCAGTCCCTCGCCGACGTTCACCACGCAGCAGCGCTTCAGCACGCCGACCTGGGGCGCCGCCAGCCCCGCGCCGTCTCCGGCCTCCATGGTCTCGGCCATGTCGGTCAACAGCGCGGCCAGCCGGTCGTCGAACTTTTCCACCCGGCGCGCGCGCTTGCGCAGCACGTCGTCCTGCCCCAGCTCCATGATCCTGCGAATCGCCATAGCACGTCAGGGAGAGCGCTACGCGTTCTCCCCTTCCTCCTCGTCCCGCATCTGATCGGTGATATCCTCGATCATCTTGTCCACATACAGTATGCCGTCCAGGTGGTCGATCTCGTGGCACAGGCAGCGCGCCAGCAGGCCCTCGCCCTCCACCTCAATGTGACTGCCCTTGCGATCCTGCGCGTGCACGCGCACCTTCTCCGGCCGCGCCACCGTGGCCCGGCGGCCCGGCACCGAAAGACAGCCCTCGGCGTCCACGACCTCGCCCTCCGACCAGAGGATCTCCGGGTTGATCAGCTCGATCAGCCCCTCGCCCACATCGATGACCACGCAGCGCTTGAGAATTCCCACCTGCGGCGCGGCGAGGCCGACGCCGTCTGCCTCGTACATCGTATCCGCCATGTCGTCCAGCAGCACGCCCAGGCGTTTGTCAAACTTTTCCACCTTCCGCGCATGCTTGCGCAGGATATCGTCCTTGCCCATTTCCACGATCTTTCGAATTGCCATGCTTGCCTCCGTCCCGTCTGAAAACCGGGGGAAAAACCGGATCGCCCTACCGACCGGCGCCCCCGCAAACCTCATATCATGTTGGCCGGATTGATCTCCAGCTCCGCCCGCACGCCCTCCGGTGTCTCGTCCGCCAGCTGCTGCATCCGCGCGGCGATGGCCTCGACATCCGCCTTGAAGAACAGCCGGACAAACAGCTGCCAGCGGTGCTCGCCCCGGAGCATGCCGATGGGTGCCTCCACCGCGCGCAGCTGGAGCGCCTGCTCCCGCTGTCCTGTTTCCTCCAGATACGCGGCCAGCGCGGTCTCCGCCGCCTGTGCCGCCGCCCGCGCCGCATCGGCGCTTCCGGAGGAGAACAGAATCCGCGTCATCACGGTATAGGGCGGGTAGAGCGCCGTGCGGCGGACCTCCGACTCCCGGTGGTAGAAGGCGCGATAGTCCTGCGCTGCGGCAAACCGTATGCCGTAGTGCTCGGGCTCGTAGGTCTGCACCACCACGTGCCCGGGATGGTCCGCGCGGCCCGCGCGGCCCGCCACCTGGGTGATCAGCTGAAAGGTCCGCTCGACGCTGCGGTAGTCGGGCGGGTTCAGCGACATGTCCGCCGCTACTACGCCCACCAGCGTCACGTTGGGGAAATCCAGCCCCTTGGCGATCATCTGCGTGCCCACCAGCACGTTGGCGTCTCCTCGGCGAAAGGCGTCCAGAATGCGCTGGTGCGCATCCTTGCCCCGGGTGGTGTCGATGTCCATCCGAAGCACCTTTGCGTCCGGAAACAGCCGCGCGACCTCCGCCTGCACCTTCTGGGTCCCCGCGCCGAAGTACTTGATGTAGGGGCTGCCACAGCTCGGGCACAGCTTCGGCGGCGGCAGGGTCCGGCCGCAGTAGTGGCACTTCAGCAGGTCTTCCGACTGGTGATAGGTCATCGACACATCGCAGGCCTCGCACTTGGCCACGTAGCCGCACTTGCGGCAGGACACGAACGTGGAGTGGCCCCTGCGGTTGATGAACAGCATCGCCTGGTGTCCGCCGTCCAGGCAGGCCCGAAGGGCGTTCGCCAGCTTCGCGCTGAAGATCGAGGCGTTCCCGCGCTCGAACTCGCTGCGCATGTCCACGACCTCGACCTCCGGCAGCGGGCGATGGTTGACCCGGTGGCGCAGCTCGATCAGCTCCAGCCGGTTCTCCGGCCGCACGCCGGGCATGGCCCGCATGAAGGTGGCGATCGAGGGCGTCGCGCTGCCCAGCAACAGCACCGCACCGTGGTCCGCCGCGCGCCGCCAGGCGATTTCCCGGGCGTCGTAGCGCGGCCGGTGGTCGGACTGGTAGCTGCTCTCATGCTCCTCATCCACCACGATCACGCCGAGATTCTCCACCGGGGCGAACACGGCGCTGCGCGCGCCGATCACCACCCGGGCCTCGCCCGAGCGGATGCGCCGCCATTCGTCGAAGCGCTCGCCCGCGGACAGCGCGGAGTGCAGCACCGCGGCGTCTGCGCCGAAGCACCCGTGCAGCCAGGAGACCATCTGCGGCGTCAGCGCGATCTCCGGCACCAGCACCACGGCCGTGCGGCCCATCGAAAGCGCCTGCCGGATCAGGCGGATGTAAACCTCGGTCTTGCCGCTGCCGG
>JAFWBZ010000174.1 GCA_017537105.1 Clostridia bacterium
GGTCCAGACCTCGCGGTGGAAATTGCCGCCGTCGAGGTTGATGTACATGTCGCAGGGATACCGGTAGCAGGAGGCAAGACTGCCGTTGCCGCCGCCGTACTCCTCGTCGCAGTACGCGGAGAGCACCACGTTCTGCTTCAGCCGGATGCCCAGCGCGCGCAGCGCCTCCAGCAGGAAGATGCCGCAGGCGATGCCGGCCTTGTCGTCGCCGCAGCCGCGGCCGTAGAGCCTGCCGTCCCGAACCTCGCCGGAGAAGGGGTCCACGGTCCAGAGGCTGCGGTCCCCGACGGGCATCGTGTCGATGTGGGCGGCGAGCATGACGCTGCGCGTTCCCTCCGTGCCGCGATACAGGCCGCCGACGTTGGGCCGCGCGTCCGTGCCTCGGCCGGGCAAAAACTCCGGATTGTCCTTCAGCCAGTCGTCCGGGTAGTACAGGTCCGTCTCCAGTCCCAGGCCCTGATAGAGTTCCCGGATGTGCGCCGCGCATTCCGCCTCGTCGCCGCGGCTGATGTAGTTGGTGGTGTCGTAGTGGATCAGATCCGCCAGACCGTCGAACAGCGCCTGCCGGTGCGCCTCGATGTAGTCCAGCAATCTTTTCTCGGTGGCTTCAATGGACATAGGGCTCCTCCGTTTCCGGGATGATGCGCGGGCGCGGTCAGGCCGCGCCCGCGCGGAAAGGGATGTGCTTACAGGTATTCCCGCTCGTAGTCCAGCGCGTCCAGCGACTCGAACAGGCCCGCGCGCTCCTCCTCGGTCAGCCGCTTCTGCGGATATACGCAGTGGCCGCAGTCAAAGCCCAGGCGCCCCAGGATCTCCTTGAGCGAGGGCTGCACGCCGAAGCGCAGGATCACATCGATCAGCCGGTTGGCCTTATACTGCCACTGCTGTGCCGCGGTGATGTCGCCCGCTCGGAAGTTGTCGTAGATGGCGCGGAATACCTTCGGCATGACGTTGTAGGTGCCGCCGATGCCACCGTCTGCGCCCATGCTCAGGCCGCACAGCAGCGTCTCGTCCGGGCCGTTCAGCACGTTGACGTCGCCATCCTGAAGCGACTTGATGCGGTGCATGGTGTAGTAGTCGTAGCTGGTCCACTTCACGCCGATGGCGTGGGGGATGCGCAGGAAGCGCCCCACCATGTCGTAGGTGATCTGGATGCCCGCCAGCGGCGAGCAGTACATGATCAGCGGGAGATCCGCCGCCTCGGCCAGCTCGGTGTAATACTGGGCGATCTCCTTCTCCCCGTAGCCGAAGAAGAACGGAGGAACGGAGGAGATGGCGTCCGCGCCGATCTCGCCCGCGTGGCGGGCCAGCGATTTGGCGGTCGCCAGATCGACGGCGCCGACATGGATGATCGCCTTCGCGCCGCGCGCGCGGGTCTCCTCCCGGGCGATTTCCGCCAGCTTCATGCGCTCTCCGGGGGCGACCACCGGGCCCTCGCCAGTGGCGCCCAGGATGTAAAAGCCGTCTGCCCCCGCATCCAGGTGCCAGCGCATCAGGCGGCGAGCGGTGTCTTCGTTGATGTGCTCCGTGCGGTCCAGAGGAGTGACCAGTGCGGGAATGATGCCGGAAAACAATACATTGCTCATAGCGATCACAGATCCTTATTCTCAGTTTCGGGCGTCCAGGGGACGATGGGGCGGGCGATGACCTCGCTCACGTAGCAGGTGCCCTTGCCCAGCCGCACGATCGAGGCGGGGCATTCCTTGCTGATCGGGCCATAGAGCTCGATGCGGGAGATGATGCGCTGCCAGGAATCGCCGCCGGGGTTGGCGATGTTGTGCATCTCGATGCGCTCGCGGGCGTTGACCACGTCCCGGGGGCCGATGGTGGCCGCCTTGGGTGGCACGGCCCAGGCGTCGCCGGAGGCGCCCACCGGGGAGAACATCGAGTTTTCGAGGATGGTCATGGGATGCTGGGTGACGATGCGCGATCCCAGCTTGCAGAATTCCTCCAGCGAATCCGCGGCGAAGGCCTCCGACTGCGGCTCAATGAAGGCGATGTGCCCCGGCCAGCCCGTCGCGGAATAGATGACGTCCGCGCCGCCGCCCCCCACATCCTCGATGATCCGGGAGTAGACGTCGTTGCCGGTCACATCGTTGGTGAAGATGTGCCACTGCTCCACCGGCGGGCGCAGGTCCTCCCGAATGACCTGCCAGAAGTGCTTGCGGAAGGACAGGCCCAGGCTCGCGCCGTAACTCAGCGGCGCGACGTTGCCGTCCTGGTCGGCGTATTCGTCCATGGCGAAGGCGTGGACGTTTCGGCAGTTGATGTTGTACTTGTTGATCATGTCCGCCACGGCGGAGTAGGCGCCCGGCCACTGGTTCGGGCAGATCATGGTGAAGGGCTTGTCTTCCACGTCGCTCAGGTAGATGCGGTGAAAGATGTCCATCACCGTGTAGAGCAGGGGATCGAGCACCACTTTGACGGAAAAGCCGTTTTCGTTGGTGTACTCCATCTCCTCGCGGGGGATGCTGCGCACGCGGTCGAGCATGTCCGGGTCATGGGCGGGCAGCCAGTCCGCGGGCACAAAGCGGAATCGATTCATGCGGTTCACCTCTTCCATTCCAAAAAGTCAGTATCGGGACAGAAAAACAGAGGTCCGAGGTTGATTTTTCCACAACTCTATTTTATAATATACACAGTGAATTGGCATTATAATATTAATCATAGATTTTATAATATTAATTGAATCACACAATAAGTGTTTCTGGAGTGTAAACCCCGCCATGAAGAAACTGACATTTCACCGCTACAAGATGAACCGCCTGGTCAGCGTGCGACAGCTGTCGTCGGTGCACTATTTTGCCGAGGTCCGGGACTATGAAACGCCCGTCCACAGCCACAGCACCTGGGAGTTCGTCTATTGCGACAAGGGCCACATCACGGTGTGGGACGACGTGCGCAGGATCGAACTGGGTGCGGGGGAGATCGCGTTTCATCAAAGCGGCATGCCCCACCACATCCACGTGGGCAAGGCGCAGACCACCATGCTTCTCGTCTCCTTCGCCTGCACCAATGAGTGCATGAAACTCTTCAGCCGCAAGCACTTTGAGGTCAACGCCGAGCAGAGGGCGATCATCAATCTGATGGTGCGCGAACTGGAAAACGCCTTCGAGTTGAACGAGGGCAAGCTGCAGCTGGGCGAGTCCCATCCCAGCGCTTCCGCGCCGGCGGGGGCGGAGCAGCTGGTGTGCGGACACCTGGAATGGCTGCTGATCAGCTGCATTCGAAGCGGCGTCGACCGGCCCGCGCAGGACAGCGTCAGCGCGGAACAGCTGCAGCAGGCGCTGGAGACGCGCATCATGACGGCGTTGAAGGGCTACGTGCACGACCACCTCGGCGAGCCCATCACCATCGAGGATCTGGCCAGGCATGTGCACTACAGCCGCACGTACATCACCGTGCAGTTCAAGGCCGCCACGGGCATGAGCCTGATGGACTACGTGGAACAACAGCGCATGGAGCGCGCCCGCGCGCTGCTGACCCAGGGAAACAGCACGGTGACCCAGATCGCCGAGAGCCTGGGCTATTCGAGCCTCCAATACTTTTCCCGGCGCTTCCACAAGGTCGTGGGCTGCGCGCCGAGCCGCTATGCCAGCGTGGCCCGGCGGGAGGGCTTGCCCTCCTGACGATGCGCGCCGTGCATTTGAAATAGGGAAAACCAACATGAAAGGGGATAGAGTATGAGCCTGTTTCCAGTGACCGATTATGACAGAGAGGTCTATGAGACGCAGATCCGGGATTTTCTTCCGCCCAAAATCATCGACATCCATACCCACACCTATACCCTGGCGACCGTCGGTCCGGCGCCAAAGAATCTGCGGGTGGTGACCTGGCCTTCGCTGGTGGCCGCGGAAAATCCCATTGAAGACCATCGGGAGGCCTATCGGCTGTTCTTCCCGGACAAGGAGGTCTCCGCGCTGTGCTTTGCCAGCCTATCGCCCAATGACGATCAGGCCGGCGCAAACGCCTACGTCGCCCGCGTGGCCCGGGAGGCAGGCTGGCCCGCGTTGTACTTTTCCAGGCCCGAGCAGAGCGCCGAGGAGCTGGAGCGGGAGCTGCTGGCCGGCGGATTCCTGGGCATCAAGGGCTACCTCGCCTTTTCCCCGGATTACATCCCGGAGGCCGAGATCCGCGTGTTCGACTTCTTCCCCAAGCACCAGCTGCGGGTGATCGACCGGCACGGCGGCATCGTCATGCTGCACATCCCGCGCAACGGAAGGCTGAAGGATCCGGTCAACATCGCGCAGATTCTCGAATTGAAGCAGGAGTTTCCCAACATCCGCCTGATCATCGCCCACATCGGGCGCGCCTACGTCCATGCGGACGTGGGAGATGCATTCGCGCAGCTGTCTGCCTGCCCGGACCTGCTGTTTGACTTCAGCGCCAACACCAGCGACTTCGCCATGACGAAACTGCTGGAGGCCGTCGGGCCGGACCGGGTGTTCTTCGGCAGCGACATGCCCATCTGCCGCATGCGCATGCGCCGGATCGAGGAGAACAACACCTATATCAACCTCATTCCGCCGGGACTGTACGGCGATCCCCGCCAGGACCGCCATCTGCGCGAGGTATCCCCGGAGGAAGCGAAGCGGATCACCTTCTTCATGTACGAGGAGATTCTGGCCTTCAAGCGCGCCGCCGCCAACGTGGGCCTGACGAAGGCGGACGTGGCCAAGGCATTCTTTGGCAATGCCGATGCGCTGATCCGGGACGTGCGCACCCGGCTGGGCGGGGCATGATGCAGGCAGACCACAGAAAAACGAAGAGCAGAGGAGATCGACATGAAGACCTACACCGGAAAGGAGCGCGTGCTCTGTGCCTTTGAACACCGGCGGGCCGACTGGCTTCCCGTGTTCGACATCGTCAACAAGCCGGACATGTATCCGGCGCTGCTGGGCGCGGACAACTACGAATCGGACGGGAAGCTCACGGCAAGACTCGCGCTGAAGTTGGGAATGGATGCCGTGACCATACACACCGCGCCGTATACCTGCCTGATTCCGCCCCGCGATCGGTTTGATGGCCCGGACACCTTCACCGACCGATTCGGCGTGCGCTGCAAGGTGACGGATACCAGCTGGCCGCTGGGGATGGCCGTCAACCCGCGGGAGCTGGACGAGGAGCTGGTGGAAAGGATCCGGTCTGTGAAGGTCACGGACGCGGATGTGGAGCAGGTCCGGCGCGGCATCGCCGAGGTGGACGACGGGATCGCCGTGTTCGCGGGGGTGCGCGGCACCTTCGGCTTTCTGTTCATCCTGCTGGGGCTGGAGAATCTGAGCATGGCCATCTATGAGGACCCGGAGCTGCTGCGGGAGGCCATCGATGCCGCCACCGACTATTGGACGGAGGTCGGCCTGCGGGCCATCGAGGCGGGCTGCACCGCGCTGTATGTCGCAAACGACATGGGCATGAACGGACGCACGCTCATCGCCCCCGACCAGCTGCGGGAATTCTTCTTCCCGGCCATGCGCCGCCAGTTCAAGGCGTGGAAGGACGCGGGCGGGCGCATACTGCTGCACTCCTGCGGAAACGTCGACGCCGTTCTGGAGGATCTCGCGGATTCCGGCATCGATGCCATCAACAACATCCAGGTGCGGGCGGGCATGAACCTGGCCGACGTCAAGCGGCGCATTGGGGATCGGGTGGCCATTGTCGGCAATGTGGATGCCACGGGCATCATGTGCCAGCCGGATCAGGCCCGGATCGCGGAGGCCATCCGGGAGGTCATCGAAACGGCGGGGCAGGATGGCGGGCTGATCATCGCCACTGACCACTCCTTCCACGAGGGCGTGCCGATGGAAAACGTGCAATTCTTCATCGAGAAGGCCAGGGAACTCGGTCGCTTCGATTGACGGCACGCATATTGCCGTCAAAGTATCCATTGCGATAGCGCAGAGAAAGATCACGGTCCGGGGCGGCATTGCCGCTCCGGACCGTGATGCATGCTTCACAGAGGCATGACAGTCAGTTAAAGCCGTAGATCCTGTTGGCCATTCGGTAGGCGAGGCACACCGCAGCGCGGCCGGGGCGTGACTTCAGGTGCAAAAACCGCCCCAGCATGCGCTTGCGCAGGCGGCGGTAGGTCTCAGGATCCTCCTGTCGGATGAAGTCCCACAGCGCCTCCTTCTTCACCAGGTGTTCCGGGGTTCCAGCCTTGATCAACAGCACGGAGGAGATCGCCGTGATGATTTCGAGAAAATTCAGCATGTAGCCGTAGAGGTGCCGGTCCTCCACCGCGTTCAGGTCCACTTCGGTGAACAGCAGCTTGTTGACCTTGATGAACTGGTCGACGCGACGGATCATCACCTGCTCCTGGACGGACTGGTCCTCGCGCCCGATGAAGTAATGATAGAAGTCGACGTCCAGATAGCGCATGCGCCGAACCTCCTTCAGGGGCACGTAGACGTAGAGGTCATCCACGTAGAAGGTGTGCCTGGGAAGGGTCATGCGACAGTCGATCAGCAGCTGCGTGCGATAGATGACCGAGTGCATCAGAATGTAGTGCCCCTTGCGGAAGCGATTCGCTTCCTCCCAGCCGAAGACGCGGCGCTGGGGAAGGGTGCGCCGGTAGTTCATGACATAGTGCCGCGCCGCACCGGCCTTGTCGTAGACGTAGTTGCAGATGACCATGTCCAGGGGCTGCGCAACGGAATCGCGCAGCGCCTCCAGCACCCGGGGATAGGCCTCGGCGTCCACCCAGTCGTCGGAATCGACGACCTTGAAGTAGAGCCCGGTGGCGTTGCGAAGCCCGGTCATCACCGCGTCCCCGTGGCCGCCGTTGGGCTGGTGGATGGCGCGGACGATGTCCGGATACCGGCGCGCGTAGTCGTCGGCGATCTCGACGGTGCGGTCGGAGGAGCCGTCGTCGACGATCAGGATCTCCACCTCATCCCCGCCGGGAAGCAGCGAATCGATGGCGTGTTCCATGTAGTCCTGTGAATTGTAGCAAGGAATGGCGATGGACAGCAGCTTCAATCCCGATACACCTCCCCGCAAGCCGAACGCAGCGCCTTTGTATAATATCCCCATTTTATATCAGTGGCGGCGCTTTTTCCAGAGGACTATTGTCTTGAATAGGTTGAGTTTCTGTCAAGCCGGACGCGTTTCCGGGGGAAAGCCCGCCCGATTCGCGGGATGAACGGCTTTGCCTGACCCGGAGGCGAAAAAAAGAAATCCCCTGTCCCGCGCATGAAGTGCGGGGCAGGGGAACCTGTGCGGCAAAGCGCACGTTCAGGTTACTTGAGGACCTTCTTGGCAGTGGCAGCCACGTTCTCGGCGGTGAAGCCATACTCCTTGAACAGGATCTTGTAGGGCGCGGAGGCGCCGAAGTGATCCAGACCGATGACCTCGCCGTCCAGGCCGACGTACTTGTGCCAGCCGAAGGTGGCAGCGGCCTCCACGGCCACACGGGCGCGAACGGCCTTGGGCATCACGGACTCCTTGTACTCGTCGGACTGCGCCTCGAAGAGCTCGAAGCTGGGCATGGAGATGACGCGGGCAGCGATGCCTTCGTCGGCCAGCAGCTTCTGGGCTTCCATGCACTGCTCGACCTCGGAACCGGAGGCCATCAACAGCACGTCGGGCGTCGCCTTGTCACAGTCGGAGAGGATGTAGCCGCCCTTCAGGGCATCCAGGCCGCTCTTCTCGTAGAGGGGCAGATCCTGGCGAGTGAGCACCAGCGCCACCGGGTGATTCTCGGTCATGGCCGCGATCCAGCCCGCCGCGACTTCCTTGCTGTCCGCGGGGCGGTACACGATCAGGCCGGGCACGGCGCGCAGGCCGGCCAGCTGCTCGATGGGCTGATGGGTCGGGCCGTCCTCGCCGACGCCAATGGAGTCATGGGTGAGGATGTAGGGCACGCCCAGGTTCATGATGGAGCTCATGCGCATGGCGTTCTTCATGTAATCGGAGAACACGAAGAAGGTGGCGCAATAGGGCCGCAGGCCGCCGTGCAGCTTGATGCCATTGCAGATGGCCGCCATGGCGTGCTCGCGGACGCCGAAGTGGATGTTCTGGCCTTCGGGCGTCTCGTCGGAGAA
>JAFWBZ010000175.1 GCA_017537105.1 Clostridia bacterium
CAGACGCAGATGCCCATCAGCAGGCTCAGGGTCAGGAGCAGGGAAAGGATTCGTTTCAGTTTCATCATGGGTAGGATACCTCCCACTTTTTTTCCCACAATATATCACAGGCGTTTCGCTTCCGTCAATTGCCGGGGACGTGCATTTCTCGCGCTTTGCGCTTGCATCCGGCAGCGTGCGCTTTTATAATATGGTTTCAGACGGAATCGGTTCCCGGAGCGAGGGGTCGGGAAAAGGAGCAAGGCGGGAGCCAGCCCCGGCCCGGCGGACTACCGGGACTATGTAATCCCGGCCGACCGACAATTGTTTTACGACCGGATCGGCACGCGGGCCGAGGAAGAACTCGGCATGATATAAACAGGCGTGCAGAACGCACGCAGCGGCAACTGTGCTGAATTCAAATCAGGTTTTCAATCATCTGTTTGGGGTGATCCGCAATGAAACTCTATTCAATCGGCCAGGTCTCGTCCATGATCGACATCCCGGTAAAGACAATCCGGTATTATGAGAGCATCGGCCTGTGTACGCCGTCCCAGACGGATGAAAACAGCAATTACCGTTATTATTCCATCGACGACATCTTCCGCCTGGACCTGATCCGTTCGCTCGGCCGCCAGCTGGGTGTGCCGCTGAAGACGATTAAGGAATACTTCGAATGGAGCGGGGATCCGGACCGGCTGACGGAGTATCTGCAGCAGCAGGAGCAGGAGATTGACGCGGAGATCGAGGAGTTGCGCCAGAGAAAACAGTTTCTGTCCAAAAAGATCCGGGCAATCAGCGGGAGGAAGGACAGGCTGCTTCTGGTCCCGACGCCGGTAGAATGCGGAGAACGGGTGCTGTCCGTCCGCAGGGAGGTCATCCATTCGGTGGATGAGGCGATGCTGCTGACCCGCCGTGTCGCGACCCTGTACGATCCGGACACCGAAGCCCCCATGTACATGATCCGCGATGTGACGGAGGAACAGTTTGAGGATTTCGACGGAATCCAGGTCCTGGTCGGCATCGGCGGGGACCAGACGGAACACGGGCTGTCCCTCTACAAGCTGGAAGCGGGGAAGTATCTGCGCATCGTGTATCAGAACCGGGAGGAACAGCGCAGGAAGGCCATGGACCTGCTGCGCGCCTTTATGCGCGAGCATGGCCTGACCCGCACCGGGCCGATGATCAACAGCGGTTCGGTGATCGATTCCTTGTCGCCTTCGAGCGCGGACTACTGCCTGACCACGGAATTCAGGGTGGAATAAAACCGGACGCATAATAATAACACGGGACTATCAGAAGTGACAGTCCCGTGTGCTTGTTTGGAGTCAGATTGCGAGATTTACAGGTTCAGGTATTCGGCCGGAACCTCGACCTCCAGGTCGGAAGCGGGGAAGCTGGAACACGGGTGGATATAGCCGTATTCCAGATCGGACCAGCGTCTTCCGTCCGTCTTCGCGGGGATGAACACATCTCCCTTAAGGAGCCTACTGCGGCACCAGCCGCACTCGCCGCTGCGGCAGCGCGACGGGGCTTTCAGCCCGGCACGTTCAAAAGCAACCAGCAGCGGCTCATCCGCGGATGCGGGGATGTCATAGATCTGCCCGCACTGGACGACCTTGACCTGATAGGTTTTGCCGCGGATTTCTTCGGGGTAGCCCTCCTGGTTCCAGGGATCCTTGATGGTGCCGAAGAGTTCTCTGCGCACATGCTTGAAATCCAGCCCGAGCTTTCCGATTTCCCCGTCCAGGAAGTTGTACATGGCCTGGGGGCCGCACATGAAGACGGTGACTTCTTCTCCGGCGGCATACTTTTCGATCAGGTCTGCCGAAATGAAACCGTGCTCAAAGCCTTCCTTCTCCTCATCCGACAGGACGTGGACAATATGCACCTTGCTGCACGCGGCCGCGACCTCGTCCAGCTCCTTGCGATAGACGATGCCTTCCTCTTTGCGTGAGCCGAAGATGATGGTGAGGTCAAAGTCCTCAAACCCGTCGCGGATGGCGTAGGCCATTCCCATAAACGGCGTGATGCCGGAGCCGCCGGCCAGGGCCAGCACCTTTTTGCAGTCACGGATCGGCTCGTAGTAAAGGTGGCCTTCCGGCGAGGAGATCGTCAGCTTCTGGCCGACCTCAAAGTGGTCGTGAATAAACGGAGAAACAAATCCTTCGTCGTCCCGCTTCACGGTGATGTTGTAGATGCCCTGGTAAGCCCACTCCGGCGAGCCGCACAGGGAATAGGAGCGTGTGGTACAAGTCTGGCCGATCGTGATCGCCAGGCTGATGTACTGGCCCGCCCGGAAGGGGGCGAGCGCCTTGCCGTTCTCTGATTTCAGCACCAGGGTCTTCGCGTCGGCGCCGTTCTGGCGGATCTCGGCGATCACAACCTTCTGCCACTTCGGGTGATAGAGCTCCGCCTTGGCGTTGGACGCATAGGCTTTCGGCAGGGGAGAGAGCGGCGTGGACTGGATGACCTGTTCACGGACATCCGGCATCTTGGAGAACTTCAGCATGTCCAGAGGCCCGATTTTTCCGATTTTTACATTCAGTGCCATCTTACTTGCCCTCCTTTGCCATCATTTCTCCCAGCACCATTTTACCCACAATGTTGCCCGTGAGCAGGGATTCACTGAAGCCGTCGCCGCGGGGGCCGGCAGCGCCCGTGAACTTGAGGCCAGGGATTGTAAAGTCGCGGTCCAGCGACATCATGCGCGCCATGCAGTTGTCCCAGCCGGCGGCTTCGTAGCCGTACACGCCGCCTTCAGGCACCGCCGCGTAGCGGCAGAAGGTCCACGGCGTTGCGACGGCAATTTCCTCAATGTAGGGGATGATGCTTGTCTTGGTGGCGCGTTCATAGAGTTCCAGGATCTCCCGCGCCTTCTGATTCTTCAGGTTCACATAGTCCCGCAGCTCCACATCGCCCCAGACATCCTTGGAGTAGGCCATGGTGAAGCTCATCTGGCAGGTACCCGGAGGACCGATCTTCGGATTCGCCACATTGTAGCAGAGCGCCGCCGTGGAGCGGATCTTCTCCATCCGGCCCACGCGTTTGTACTCGTCCGCGGTGTCGAGACCCGGCGAGATGAAGATGTTGTAGTCCTTGATGCCGAGTTCCTCCGCCGTCCTGTTCAGGCCGATGTATACTACGAACATGCGGGCGGAGAACTTGCGTGCGTTGGCAAGCTTGAGTTCACGCTCGGGAATGACGCCCTTCGGCACCATGTTTGCGAAGGCAATGTTCGGGTTGCCGTTCCAGATGACGTGGTCGGCATAGACGGTACCCTGCGTGGTCCGGACGCCGCAGGCGCGTTTGCCCTCAAAGAGGATCTCCTCGGCCCGCACGTTGAACCAGCTCTCGCCGCCGAAGCGCCGGAAGGCCTCGAGCAGCCCGGTTGTCAGCTGGTGGCTGGTATGCTCCATGATGTACGCGCCGCCGTCGACCAGGTCGCCCACCATCATCAGGTAGAAGATTGAGGACAGCCGGTACATGTCCACTGCCATGTAGCTCCAGTAGGTGCCCATGATCCGCTTGGCGTCGTCCGTGAACTTCAGCGCGGTGAGAACGTCCATCGGGGAATAGGATCCCACCTTGAGGAAGTTCGGGAACTGCTTGCGGAGCACTTTGGGATCCGGATGGCCGTTCGCGCTGCTGATGTAGTTCAGTGCGGCCTTGCTCTCGTCAAACAGCTCATAGAACCTTGCCACGGCTTCGCGGTTGCCGGGGGCGTACTCTTCCATCTTGTCCTGGAAAGCCTGCCTGCCGTGCGGCATCGTGAAGTCGCGGATGACCGTCCCGTCGTCCTTGACATGGATGGCGCGGAACAG
>JAFWBZ010000176.1 GCA_017537105.1 Clostridia bacterium
GCATCGTTTTTTGGGTTTCGGGCATTTATCCCGCGCCGTTTTCTGCTATAATACAGCTATACAACACGACAAAGGGTTCCTGAAATCCCCACGGCTTTTCGGCGGTGCACCATGTATTACGAATCCTATCAGAAAAAACCGAGGAGGCGCAGGCCGCGCGCAAAGCGCCGCACCTTCGGCGAATGGCTGGCGCAGGGGCTGCTGAAGCTCCTGGCGCTGCTGCTCATCGCAGCGCTGCTCTGCGCCGGGCTGCTGTATGCCCTGCCGCCCGGGACGTTCCTGGTCGAACCGGAGGGGGGCGAGCTCGCCCTCACCGACGGGCTTCCGGCCAGCTGCATCAACGTGCTGCTGCTGGGCACGGACGTGCTCCGGAGCAGCATGCAGCGCTCGGATGCGGTGCTGATCGCCTCGGTGGGGTATGGAAAGCTGAAGCTCACCAGCGTGCTGCGGGACACGGTGGTGGACATCCCCGGGCACGGACAGGGCAAGCTGAACGCCGCCTTTGCCTACGGCGGCGCGGAGCTGGCCATGCGCACGCTGAACCAGACCTTCGGGCTGAACATCATGCACTACGCCCAGGTCGATTTCGTGGCGCTGGTCAAGCTGGTGGATGCCATCGGCGGCGTCGAGATCGACCTCACCGACGCCGAGCGCGACCGGCTGAATCTCACGCTCCGGGGCTCCGGCAAGATCTTCGCCCCGCTGGGCTACACGGCCCACGAGGTCACCGCCTCCGGCGAGAACATCCACCTGGACGGCCTGCAGGCGCTGTCCTATGCGCGCATCCGAAAGATTGACAGCGACTTCGTGCGCACGAGCCGGCAGCGCAAGCTGCTGAACGCCATGCTGAAGAAGATCCGCAGCAGCCTGTGGAACCCGGCCCTGTGGGTGCGCCTCGGCAGAGCGGTGCTGGAATCCGTCCACACCAACATGTCCCCGCTGCAGATCCTCTCCCTGGGCGAAAAGGCGCTGCTGGCAGGCGGCGCGGAGCAGCTTCGGCTGCCCGTGGACGGCAGCTACAC
The DNA here is from genome assembly GCA_017537105.1 of Clostridia bacterium. Lineage (GTDB taxonomy): Bacteria > Bacillota > Clostridia > Christensenellales > Aristaeellaceae > UBA2862. The sequence continues at coordinate 1,023 of JAFWBZ010000176.1, forward strand.
CGACAATGGCTCGAAGATCACCATCGACAACCGCACCGCCAACCGGGACGCGTTCTACCGGTTTGTGTACGAATCATAGCGGACGCAAAACAACGGGGCCCTTCCGTGATCGATGATCGGAAAGGACCCCGTCTCTTTGCAGATTTTCCGTTTCCACGTGGTTATACAAGATCTGAATGAAAAGAGGACAAGAATACCGAGGGCTTTTTTGCGCTGGCAAGGCGAAGGCCCGCAGGCTTGCCGGCGGCAAGTCAAGGGCCTTCAACGCCACCAGCGCGGAAAAGAACCGGCAGGAGGTCCTGTTTCCGTCAGGGATTCGTATTATATCCGGAAGAAACCCATGCGGCGAATGGCCGCCTCCGCTTCCTTCCTGGAAAAGAAGCTCCAGCCCCGGGTGGCGCCGAGGTAAATCGCCATGCCGACGATGCCCACGGCCAGCACGATGACCATGGTGATCCGAAGCCGGTTCAGCTTGCGACGGCCCCGGTCCTCCAGCATGTTGGGCGCGAGAAGCGCCAGCACCAGCGCGACGATGAACATCGGGCTCAGCCCCTCGCCGCCGAAGAACAGCGCGAACACCGTGAACGCGCCGATGGCAATGCCGGCGAGCGTCTGGTACAGCACCCACTGTTTCTCGGGAATGGCATGGATGCGCTTTTCGAACCGGCTGGGCACCCACTCGGTCGGGGTGTCGTCCTCGTCGTCGCTGTCGATCTCCGGCTGGGCGTAGCGCGCCGCGTCCACCTCCGGCATCGGCGGCTCCGCCGGCGCCTGCGCTGATGTCAGATTCGCCTCCTCCGGAACGGATGCCTCGGAGCGCTCCTCCGGGATGCCTTCCTCAGCAATGCGATTGTTCGGATTCTCCATGCTGTTCTCTCCCATCGCGTCGATTCCCGCTGCGCAGCCGCGCAGCCGATTACCTGAATTGTATCACGTTCCCGCGGGCATTGCAAGGGAATTTCACGATATTGTCCCCGGTTTGCGGCAGACGTCGGGCCGGGAATCGTTTATAATCAGTTCACAGAGGCATAGGATAATAGAATCGAAAAAACGTCTGGATCGAGGGGGAAGCCATGTTTCACATTCTGGTCGTCGAAGACAACGCGAACACCCGCCGGCTGATGGAGGCGGTGCTGCTACAGCACGGCTATCAGCCCATCCTGGCGTCGGACGGCGTGGAGGCGCTGGAGGTGCTGGACAAAAAGCACGTGGACCTGATCCTGCTGGACATCATGATGCCCCGCATGGACGGCTACGAGTTCACCCAGACCCTGCGCGAGTCCGGGTGCGACCTGCCGATTCTGATGGTCACCGCCCGGGAGAAGCCCGCGGACAAGCACAGGGGCTTCCAGATCGGGACGGACGACTACATGGTCAAGCCCGTGGACGAGGAGGAGATGATCCTGCGGATCGCCGCGCTGCTGCGCCGCAGCCGCATCGCCAACGAGCACCGGCTCACCGTGGGACAGACCGTATTGGACTACGACCAGCTATCGGTCGCCACGCCGGAGGGGCAGTTTGTGCTGCCGAGGAAGGAGTTTCTGCTGCTGTTCAAGCTGCTGAGCTACCCCGGAAAGATCTTCACGCGCCGGCAGCTGATGGACGAAATCTGGGACATGGACTCCGAGACCGACGAGCGGACGGTGGACGTGCACATCAACCGGCTCCGGGACCACTTTCGCACCAGCCCGGATTTTGAGATCGTCACCGTGCGCGGCCTGGGCTACAAGGCGGTGAAGCGGGAATGAATCTGCCGATGAAGACTTTCCGGGGCCGGCGCGGGCCCTTCAACCGGCGCCGGCTGGATTCCATCTACATGACGCTGATGGTCTTTCTGATCGGCGTCATCATCGCCTCGGGCCTGCTGGCCGCGGCGGCCTACGCGCTGCTGCTGCTGGTGGGCATACTGGTCAATCCCGTGGCCCGGCTGCTGACCATCCCGGCGCTGATGATGCTCTTCATCACCATGCTGGCCGCGGGCATGGGCCGCAGCAAGCTCAAGCCCATCAACGACCTGGTGCACGCCATGCACGACGTGTCCCAGGGCGATTTTTCCATGCGCGTGGACGCCGAGGACGTCTCCGGCGACATGGGCGAGCTGGTGGCCAGCTTCAACGACATGGCCCGGGAGCTGGGCGGACTGGAGCTGTTCCGCAAGGACTTCATCAACAACTTGTCCCACGAGTTCAAGACGCCCATCGTCTCCATCAAGGGCTTTGCCCGCCAGCTGGAGCGCGACGACCTGACCGACGCGCAGCGCCGGGAGTACCTGGACATCATCATCTCGGAATCGGACCGCCTGGCCAACATGTCGGGCAACGTGCTGCTGCTGTCCAAGCTGGAAAACCAGAACATCGTGACCGATAAGGTCGTCTACCGGCTGGATGAGCAGCTGCGCAAGTGCATCCTGCTGATGGAAAAGCAGTGGACGCGGAAAAACCTCGACCTGGATCTCGACCTGGAAGAGGTGGAGTACTTGGGCAACGAGGAGATGGTGCAGCACATCTGGGTCAATCTGCTGAACAACGCCATCAAGTTCTCCCCCGAAGGCGGCACGCTGGCCATCTCGCTGAAGCAGGGCGGGCGCAGCGCCGTGGTGCGCGTTCGGGACGAGGGCCCCGGAATGGACGAGGCCACCCGCAGGCGCATCTTTGAAAAGTTCTATCAGGGCGACACCGCGCACGCCGCCGAGGGCAACGGCCTGGGACTGTCGCTGGTCAAGCGCATCGTGGACCTGTGCGGCGGCGCCGTGGAGGTGGACAGCAGCCCCGGAGCGGGCTCGACCTTCACCGTTCGCCTGCCCCTCGAAGCGGCGGAGAGGGCCTCCGCCGCGTAGCGTTCGGCGCACAGCATCAATAAAGAGGACCTGTCCCGGTGTCGGGGCAGGTCCTCAAATCGTTGAAAAACCCCTGTTTTTCAACGAGAGGGATAAACGCGGAAATTCGCGCAACGCGGTGACTCTGTTGAATCTTCGAATCAACAGAGTCAGTCTGGCAAGCCAGACCGCAAACCCTCCGGGATTTGCGCCTTGCACACGAATTTCCTGACGGGCAGGTGTTCATTTTTCTTCGCAATCATAAATGATTGCTCCCGAAAAATGCAATCCTGACGTACATGCCGCCAGGCTTGATAAAATATGGGGAGGCCTCACGCCTCCCCATGCCCCTCCGAGGGGTTTGTCAATAGTCTGAGGACCTGTCCCGGTGTCGGGGCAGGTCCTCTCGTGTAAC
>JAFWBZ010000177.1 GCA_017537105.1 Clostridia bacterium
AATGCAGGTCATCGATGGCGCAGTGGTTTTCACACTGATTGCAATAGCCGTTCATATGCATCTTCCTCTCTTTGATTTGGTACCTAAATAATAGCATCCGTCTCTGAAATTGTCAAGGTACCAAATAAATAATTTACAGAAAATTAAAGGAGCCTCCCGGATCGGAACGCTCCCGTGCGTGGATCAAAGCTCGATGTAGTGGCGCTTGTAGGCGTTGACCACCGTGGTCTCGCCATACTGCCGCTCCCGCTGAAAGTGCAGGGCGGCATACTGCGGATGCACGTGTCCATGCACCATATACCGCGGTCTGTAGCGATCCATCAGCGCGTTGAAGGTGGCAAACCCCCGGTGCGGCAGGTCCTCCTGGTCCCCCACTCCCCGGGCCGGCGCGTGGGTGAGCAGGATATCAAAGCCCTTGTTTCGCCACAGCTTGCCCTGCAGCTTCAGCACGCGGCGCTGCATCTGACGCTCCGTGTACATATTGGAGCCCACCTTGTAGCGAAAGCTTCCGCCCAGCCCGAGGATGCGCACGCCGTTGTGGACGAAGATCCTGTCCTCCACGCAGATGCAGCCCTCCGGCGGGTGCTCGGCATAGTCCTCGTCGTGATTGCCGTGGACGTAGAGTATCGGCGCGTGGGTAAAGCAGGTCAGAAACGACAGGTATTCCGACGGCAGGTCGCCGCAGGACAGCACCAGATCCACGCCCTCCAGCAGGGAGCGGTTCAGGTAATCCCACAGCGCCTTGTCCGCCACGTCGGACAGCAGCAGTATCCTCAAGGCCCGTTCCTTCCTTCCATGGGGAGGTCGACTCCCTCCGCCCGAATCCGCGCGCCTCCCTTGCCGCAGCGGCTCCGGCGTTCGCGTCACTCCTGCCAGCTGAACCGGCTCGCATCGGGCAGGGCCCCCTGACGAATGCCCTGCAGCTCCACCAGCGCGCGCGCCTGGGGCCTGAGCTCGCCGATTTCCGGGAAGCCGCCGATCACGTTGTCCGTGAGCCAGTCCATCGCAATCAGGTCCGCGGGCGTCAGCCGACCCTCCTCCGCGCAGCGGACAACCCCCGCCTGATCGCGAATCTGCCCCTCAAAGGGCCAGAATACGCCCTCCCGAATGTGCGCCTTCACCAGCTCCACCAGCCGGCGCAAACCGGCGTCCACCTCCTCGGACATCACGATGTCGATCGCGTCCGAGGACAGTCCCCACCAGTAGTTCACCGCCTGGGCGGTCTCGGCGCCGTCGTCCTTCCAGTTGCCCTTCAGGACGCTTTGGGTCAGGGACTCATAGATCCTGCCCCAGTCCAGCACCGGAACCGCAAGGCTTCGCTTTTGCCCGCCGGACACCGCGTACAGGCCGCACTCCACGTCCTCATGGCGCGGCGCGGACACGTCCATGCCGGAGATGACGTCCACCTCCGGGTCGTCGAAGGGACGGGACACGTCAAAGCCCATCTTCGTGGACCACTTCAGGACCACCCGGGCCCTCGGGTTGACCATCCTCGCCCCGAGGGCAAAGGCGTTGATGCTGGCGGCCATGCCGCAGATGGGATAGTCCGCCACGTATCCGACGCAGCCGCTGCGGGTCATCGCCCCGGCGATCATGCCGATCAGATACTTTGCCTCGTAGATCCGCAGGTAATACGAGCGCACGCGCTGCCAGGAGGCCAGCAGCGAGCAGTTCAGTACCCGGGCCTCGGGATAGTTCACCGACGCCTTCATCGACGCGGCGAGCATCAGCGGTGACGTGGTGAAGATCAGCGAATGGTCCTCCCCGATCAGCTTTTCGATCTCCGCCTCGCAGGACTCGGGATCCCCGCAGATGCGCACGGTGGTCTCCACCTTGTCGCCCAGCGCGTTCTCCAGGCTGATGCGGCCCAGGTCGTGCCAGTAGATCCAGCCGGAATCCATGGGATCGCGGTCGTACAGGAAGCCCACCTTGACCCGTGTCGGGCCGAACAGGGAGTTCAGCAGGCTCCCGCCCTTCTTCATGTCCTCGGACTGCATGATCAGCGTCACGCCGTCCTGGCGCTCGCCCTTCGCAAATTCCGTCCACAGCGCGCTGACCTCGGCACGGATCTGCCGGTCGAATTTTCTGGGCGCATCGGCGTACCCGCAGGCCCTCAGGTAGATCAGAAAGGCATCGCCGGTGGTGATGGGCAGCTTGTCGCCGTTGTGGGCCTTGTAGGCCGCGCGAAAGCGCATGTAGGCGGCCTCAAAGTCCGTCCTAACCTCGCTGCTCCACTTTTCTCCCGGCTTCGTGCCCGTCAGGGTGTAGAGCTGCGCAAAGCTCCCGGGCTTCGTAAACCACAGGTAATTGATCTGGGTGTCCCTGTAGAAGTCCAGGTATTCAAAGTAGATCCGATTCTGGAGCGTGCCCGTGCTCTGCGGGAGCACCCGCGTGACCTCCGCCTCGATGGACACGGCGTTCAGGTATTTCATCACGCTGACGCGCTTGTTGCCCTCGATCACGTAAAACAGGTTCATGTACTCCAGCGCCTTCACCGGCTGCCGCATGCCGTCGGTCACGATGCTGTCGACCAGCCCCGACCACTTCATCGAAAACTCGCTGCCGGGGTCCAGCAGCGGCATGTAATTGGCGGCAAAGGCGTTGGTGCGGCCCTTGGATGCCGTGCCCACGATCTTGCCCAGCGGCACCTGCACGAGGCCGAGGTTGCGGCGCGCGAGGGCGTTGACCTGCTCGTCCACCTCGTCCAGCACCGACAGATACGGGCTTTCCCTGCGCTGCATCCTCGCGTGATACTCCTTCAGGCCGAGCCTGCGCGCGCGAACATAGCGATCCATGCTCATAAAAATGCTCCCGAACGCGCCGCCGCATCCCTGCGGGCGCGCTCACTTCTCCAAAAAATCGTGGATCTCCACCCAGGTCGGCGTCACGCCGACGGCGGGCAGAAAGGCCTCAAAAAAGTCGCTGCCGGACATGGCGACGCTCTGCGTGTTGTCGCAGGGATGAAACGCCAGCACCGGCACATCCCGCAGCGCGCGATCCGCCAGCAGGGCCACCTCCCGGGCCGAGTCGAAGATCAGCCCCAGGGGACTGGCGGAGCCCGCGCGGCAGTGGAGCTTCTCCAGCAGCCGCTCCTCCGGGGCGAAGCTCAGCCGGGAGGAGCCCGCCTGCTTCGAGATGTCCGCGGTGTGAAACCGGGCGTCCGGCCGGGTGATGCAGAGGAAAAAACGCTTGCCGTTCTTCGTCGTCAGAAAGATGTTCTTCACCGTCATCGCGCCCAGCAGGGCGTCCACCCGGGCGCAGTCCTCCATGGTATGGGCCGGCGGATGCCCGGCCTGCCGGTAATCGATACCCAATCCATCCAGAAACGCGAATACCGCTTCGGCCGTCCCGTTCAACGCTGCCTCAGATCCTTTCCCTTCAGCTGGACGATCCTGCCGCTGCTTTTGTCCAGCAGCCGGGAGGCCACGCGCTCGCCGTAGCGCTCGCGAAGCTGGGCCGGCGTCAGGTTGGTGGCCACGACGGTGTGCCGCTTGGCGGCGTTGCGCTCATTGAGCAGCGTGAACAGGTACTCCACGGTGATGTTCCGCATCATCGGCTCCGTGCCCAGATCGTCGATCAGCAGCAGCGGCACCTCGATCAGCGCGGAAAAGCCGTCAAAGTGTTCGTCATTGCCCGTATGCTGCTGGCGCATGGCCTCGAACATCCGAAACGCGGTAATGCGCACCGCGGACTGCCCGCGGGAGGTCACGCGCTCAAAGATGCAATTCAGAAGGAAGGTCTTGCCCAGGCCGCCCTCCCCGCAGAGCAGCAGATTCCTGGATTCCGTGTTCGGAAAGCCGTTGGCATATCCCTCGCACAGCTTGCGCGCACCGAGCATCTGCACCCGCTGGCCGTCCGCCTCGGGAATCCGGCCCAGGTCGAAGTGATCGAAGTTCTGCTCGTCGAGCCCGGCCATGGAGCCGTCCTCATGCTGGCGCAGCCGAAGCCTGGCCTCGAAGCAGTCGCAGAAGCGGGCGGGCGCCTCCCCCACGTAGCCGGTGTCCTTGCAGACGGGGCAGCGGTAGCGCATGTCCAGCGCGTCCTCGCCGAGGCCGGCGGCCTTCAGCAGCGCGCGGATCTCCGCGTTGATCGCCTGTCCCCTCGCCTTCATGCGCTGGGCGATGGCCTTGCGCTCCTCCTGGCTCTGCTCCACCAGGATCGAGCGCATGGCGTTCAGCGCCAGGGACGCGCTCTCCTGCCGAAGCTCGGCGATTCGCGGGGCCCTTTGGCAGGCCTCGGCGAGCCTTCGCTCCTGATCCGCCTCATCCTCCGTGCGCTGCCGGGAATAGTCCTCCAGCAGCGCCTGTATGTGTTCCGCGCGGGTCATGTCCTGTCGCCCTCCTCCACATACTTCGTCAGGTCCTCAAAGAAATCGTCCCCGAAATCCTCGTCCCGGTACTCCCGCTGGGCATAATTGAGCGCGGGATTTGCGGGCGCGCCGCCCGTGGCCTGGGCCGCCGCGGCCGCGCGCCAGGCCTCGTGCTGGACCCGCG
>JAFWBZ010000178.1 GCA_017537105.1 Clostridia bacterium
CCCACAGCCCCGGCAGCAGCAGCGCCGCCGCCAGCACACCGACGGGCAGACCACGTCGTCCGCTCTGCTCCGCCTCCGCCGAGGGCACCCAGTCCAGCAGGTGCCGTCCAGAGACCGCCAGCCGCCAGAGCGCGCGAAGCGCGGCGTCCAGCTGACAGAGCGCCGTTGCGGGCAGCGCCGCCAGCTCTGCCACCGCGCGACTCCAGAAATCCCGTCGAAGCGGGTGTGAAATCGGCTCGAGGAAGTAGATCAGCAGCGCCGCTGCGATGCCCGATGCGCTGCCACGCCAGGCCGAAGCGGTCAGCGCAGCCCACAGCGCCGGGGCTCGCAGGCTGCGCAGCAGATTGCCAACCATGCGAAAGCGGTCCGCCGCAGGGAGCCTGCGCCCGTTGGGCAGTGGTCCCCGGCGCAGCAGCAGCGGCAGGAGCTGCCAGTCGCCCCGCGTCCAGCGGTGCAGCCGTTTGAGCCAGCCGTCCAGCGTGGCCGGGCTGCCGTCGTAGAGCGCCACATCCCCCAGGAACGCCGCCCGGGCCATCGCGCCCTCGATCAGGTCGTGGCTGAGGATGCGCCCCTCGGGCAGCGCGCCCTCCAGGGCGGCATGGAACGCGGCCACCTCATAGATGCCCTTGCCCGCATAGACCCCCACGCCGGTCCCGTCCATCCACAGGTTTGCGGCTGCGACGGGATAGCAATCCACGCCGCCCGCCCCGGCGAATCGCTCCACGAAGGTGTTGACGCAAGCGGAGGGCAGCGGCTCCATCCGGGGCTGCAGCACCGCCCAGCCCCGGCCCTCGCCGGGCCGGTTCATCGGGTGGGCCATCGCCCCCACCAGCTTTTGCACTGTGCCCGGCAGCATGCGGGTGTCCGCGTCCAGCGTGACGACACAGCGAAAGCGCCCGCGCAGTCCGTCGAAGCGCCCGGGCAGGAACGCTTCCTCCGCGCCCGCCTCGCCCAGCAGCAGCCGGTTCAGGTCCATCAGCGCGCCGCGCTTGCGGTCGCGGCCCATGTATCGCCCGTCTGCCGCCAGCAGCGTCCTGGGCCGGAGCAGCCCGTGGTATTTCTCGCGCCCCGCGCGATCATTCATCGCCGAGATCCGCGCCCGGACGCCCTCGACCAGCGCGCTGTCGCCGGGCAGGTCGGCGGCCTCCGCGTCGGCAAAGTCGCCCAGCAGCAGGCATTCGATGTTCGCATCGTCGTCCAGGCAGCCCAGTGCCTCCAGGTTGTCGCAGGCCGTCTCTACCCGCGCCGCGTCGGAGAGCAGCACCGGCGTCACCACCAGCGTCTGCCAGCCGTCCGGCAGGGACGAAAATTCCAGCTTCAACACCCGCGCGGTCCGCACCCGCCGGGACAGTATCCTCGCCAGCAGCGCCTCCGCCGACGTCCACGCCAGCGGTATCCAGGCGGGCCACAGTGCGCCGCCCGCCGCGCGGACGAGCAGCGCAAACAGCACCGCCGCCGTCACGGCGATGCCCGCCATGTGCCGAACGCCCGCAGGGTCGTGCACGCGTTTCGGCAGCCGGACCTCCGG
>JAFWBZ010000179.1 GCA_017537105.1 Clostridia bacterium
CATACTCCAGCTGGCGCATGGCCTTTCTGGCCATGAACTCGGCGTTGCCGCCCAGCAGGATGTCGGTGCCGCGGCCGGCCATGTTGGTGGCGATGGTCACCGCGCCCTTCTTGCCGGCCTGGGCGACGATCTCGGCCTCCTTCTCGTGGAACTTGGCGTTCAGCACCACGTGCTCCACGCCCCGCAGGCTGAGCATCTTGCTCAGAAGCTCGCTCTTTTCAACGCTCACCGTGCCCACCAGCACCGGCTGGCCGGTGGCGTGGCGCTTGACCACCTCGTCGATGATGGCCTGGTACTTGGCCTTCAGGGTGATGAACACCGCGTCGTTCATGTCCTCGCGGATCATGGGGCGGTTGGTGGGGATGGTCACGACGTCCAGCTTGTAGATGCCGTTGAACTCCTCCTCCTCGGTCTTGGCCGTACCGGTCATGCCCGAGAGCTTATGGTACATGCGGAAGTAGTTCTGGAAGGTGATGGTGGCGAGGGTCTTCGACTCGCGCTCCACCTTCACGCCCTCCTTGGCCTCGATGGCCTGGTGCAGGCCGTCGGAATAGCGGCGGCCCAGCATCAGCCGGCCCGTGAACTCGTCCACGATGATGACCTGGCCGTCCTTGACCACGTAGTCCACGTCGCGGTGCATCATCTTGTGGGCGCGCAGTGCGCCGAGAATGTGGTGGTAGAGCTCCTGGTTCTCCGGGTCGGTGAGGTTTTCCACGTTGAAGAAGCGCTCGGCCTTGCGCACGCCACGCTCGGTCAGAGACAGCGTCTTGTCCTTCTCGTCCTTCAGATAGTCGCCGTCCACCAGCAGGGGAGCATCCTTGTTCTCCTTGTCCTCCTTGGCCTCGGTGAGTCCCGTGAGGATGAACTGGTTGGCGCGATTGTACAGCTCCGTGGACTTGTCGCCCTGGCCGGAGATGATCAGCGGCGTGCGTGCCTCGTCGATCAGGATCGAGTCCACCTCGTCCACGATGGCGAAGTTCAGCTCCCGCTGCACCATGCGCTCCTTGTAGGTGACCATGTTGTCGCGCAGGTAGTCGAAGCCGAATTCGTTGTTGGTGCCGTAGGTGATGTCCGCGGCATAGGCCTCCTGGCGCTCGGGCGCGTCCAGGTCGTGCACGATCAGGCCGACGGAGAGGCCCAGAAAGCGATAGACCTTGCCCATCCACTCGGACTGGAACTTGGCCAGGTAATCGTTGACCGTGACCACGTGCACGCCCTTGCCCGTCAGCGCGTTCAGCACGGCGGGGAAGGTGGCCGTCAGCGTCTTGCCCTCGCCGGTGCGCATCTCCGCGATGCGGCCCTGGTGCAGCACGATGGCGCCGATCAGCTGCACGTCAAACGCGCGCTGGCTCAGCACGCGGACGCCCGCCTCGCGCACCAGCGCGTAGGTCTCCGGCAGCAGGGCGTCCAGCTCTTCGCCGCCCGCGGCACGCTGTTTCAGCGCCGCGATGCGCTCGCGCATGCCGTCGTCGGAGAGCTTCTGCATCTCCGGCTCCAGGGCGTTAATCTTGTCCACCGTCTTGCGCAGGCGCTTGATTTCGCCTTCGTTGGACGGCGCCAGTATCTTCTTAAAGAAATCGAACATTGTCTTCCTCCAAAGTCTCCATGGGTTCCCGTGCGACCTGTGCTTCGCGTGGCATAATGTGCCCTTCCCGGAGGGAGCCGCAGGCACAGATTCGCAAAATATCACATTCTGCATTATACCACATCCTGCCGGTCCATTTCAACCGCCGGCGGGCTTCTCTCCGGGAGGAAACGGCTCGCGGATGTTAAATTTTTCGCTTGCGGGAAAATCAACAGAAAGGCAAAACACCGGTATGGATAAGGTGCTATAATGCGGTTGCAAACACGAAATTGGAGCGAGCGATGCCGCATCGCCTGCATAGCCGGCGATCGGCGCTCGCCGCTTTCGGAGGCCGTTTCATGCATCTTCCGCACATCCACCTTCATCGCCGCAGCTATGAGATCGACATGCTCAACGGGCCGGTCGTTCCCAAGATCCTGGCATTTGCCGTTCCACTTATCCTCTCCAGCGTGCTGCAGCTGACCTTCAACGCCGCGGACGTCATCGTGGTGGACCGCTTCGAGGGCGACGCGGCGCTGGCCGCGGTCGGCGCGCCGGGCGCGCTGATCAACCTGCTGATCAACATTTTTCTGGGGCTGTCGGTAGGCGCCAATGTGGTCGTCGCGCGATGCCACGGCGCAGCGGACTACCGCCAGACCAGCGCCGCGGTGCACACCGCCGTGTCACTGAGCCTGCTGGGCGGCGTGTTCGTGGGGCTGATCGGATTCTTCCTGGCGGGCACCTTCCTCAGCTGGATGAACACGCCCGGCGATGTGCTTCCCCTGGCGACGGCGTACATGCGCATTTACTTCCTGGGCATGCCCGCCAACATGGCATACAACTTCGGCGCGGCCATCCTCCGCGCCGTGGGCGATACCCGACGGCCGCTGATGTACCTGACCATCGCCGGCGTGGTGAACGTCGTCTTGAACATCATCTTCGTGGCGGCCTTCGGGATGGGCGTGCGCGGCGTCGCGCTGGCCACCATCACCTCGCAGATCATCTCCGCAATACTGGTGCTGCTGTGCCTGATTCACACCGAGGGCAGCATCCACCTGAATCCGCGCAGGCTCCGCCTGGAGCGCGACAAGGTGATTGACATCGCGCGCGTCGGCCTGCCCGCGGGGCTCCAGGGCATGTGCTTCTCCTTTTCCAACGTCATCATACAGTCCACGGTCAATTCCTTTGGAACCATCGTCACCGCGGGCAACACCATCGCCGCGAACATCGAGGGCTACATCTACGTTTCGATGAACGCCATCTACCAGGCGGCCATCACCTTCACCAGCCAGAATGTCGGCGCGCACAAATACGAGCGCATTCCCCGCGTGGCCAGGGCTTCGATGATGGTCGTTGCGGGCATCGGGCTCATGCTGGGAGCCTTGGTGATGCTGTTCCGGAACGCGCTCTACGGCATCTACACCCGGGACGAGGCCGTCAAGGCGGCTGCGACCATCCGCAGCTCCGTCATCGTTCCCACCTACTTCCTGTGCGGCATGATGGATTCTGCGGTGGGCCTGCTGCGCGGCATGGGCTCCAGCGTGACGCCGATGATCGTATCGGTGCTGGGCGCCTGCGTGTTTCGCCTCGTCTGGATCGCGGCGATACTGCCCTTCCACCGCACGCTGACCATGCTGTACCTGTCCTATCCGATTTCCTGGTTCATCACGTTTTCGGTGCATATGGCGTGCTACTTCCGGCTGAAGCATCGCAGCTATGCCGTCGTCACCGAGGCGAAGGCGTGACGGCCTGGCTGCGACAGCCGCTACACCCAACGACACAAGCGAGGGATCATCATGCTTGAGAAAATCGACCTTGCGGGCAAAAAGGCCCTGATCACCGGCGCGGGCGGCGGCATCGGCCGCGCCATCGCCCTTCGCCTGGCGGAGAGCGGCATGAAGCTCGCCCTGGTGGGCAGAGATCCCCAGAAGCTGGTGCGGACCGCGGCGTTGACCGGGCGTCCGCTGGACATGCTCGTGCTGCCCACAGACCTGGAAAAGCCGAAGGCCATCGACGAGATCCTGCGCATACTGAGCGGCCACTTCAAGGGATTGGATGTGTTGGTGAACAATGCGGGCGCCGCGCTGAACCGGCCCTTCGAGGAGACGTCCGAGGCGGAATTCGACCACCTGATGACCATCAACGCGCGGGTTCCCTTCGTGCTGTGCCAGCGCACCCTGCCGCTGCTCAGGCAGTCGGAGTGCCCCACCATCATCAACGTGGGCTCCGTGGTCTCCCACAAGGGCTACATCTATCAGGCCGCCTATGCGGCGTCCAAGCACGCGCTGCTGGGTCTGAGCAAATCGCTGGCCAAGGAGGTCGCGCCGGAGGGTATCCGGGTGCACGTGATCTCGCCCGGCAGCGTGTACACCGACATGATTCGCATTGCCCGCCCCGATCTCGGCCCCGAGGGGATGATCGCCCCGGAGGAGATCGCCGAGCTGGCCGCCTTCCTGGTGGAGCACCGGGGCAACGCGATCATCGACGAGATCGAGCTGCACCGCACCGGCAAGGAGCCGTTTCTCTGATTCGATGCTGATATGCGAGGCGCGAAGCCCATTGGGCTTCGCGCCTCGCGCATTTCTCAGTTTTGCAGGAACTCGAATCCGTTGAAGGTGTCGTAACATCGCAGCCCCGTCAATCCGCCCAGCGAGCGGGAGGAGAGCACGGTGCCCGCGCGGAAGGCCAGGCCCATGATGGGCAGCCGCTCTACCACGAACATCTGGATGAACGAGTAGATCCTCTTCAGCTGCGCCTCGTCCGAGGTACTGCGAGCGCCCTTCAGTGCCGCGTCCATCTCATCGTTGCCAAAGCCATTCAGGTTCAGCTTTTCGCCGCGCCCAAGCAGCGAGGTCAGATTGGGCACCTCGCTGAGATTCACTCCGACCAGGGCAAGGTCATAGTTGCGGGCCTTGATGCGCTCCCGGAGGCGATCCTGGCTGACGACGGTGACCGTGACGTTGAAGCCCACGGTCTCCAGGTAGCCGGCGATCAGCTTGGCGACGTTCTCCCGGATGGAGTTGGTGCTCTCGTTGTAGGTGATGATGGTCAGGTTTGGCTCCTGCAGCATGATGCCGTTCATGCGGTTCAGCTTCCCGTTGCCGGTCATGTCCCGCCAGCCGAGGTTTTGCATCAGCTGCAGCGCGCGCTCCGGGCTGTAGTAGTAGATGGCGGACTGGCTTTCGTACACCCAGCTCGACGGCGGAACGGGCACCTCGCTCTGCACGGCCATGTCCAGGTAGCCGTTGGAGGCGATGATCGACCGGTCGATGGCGTACATCACCGCCTGCCGCACGTTGAGGTTGGACATCATCGAATTGCTGCTGATGTTCGGCAGAAGCAGTTCGTAGGTCGGCAGGGTGTAGTCCATGAAGGTCAGGTCGGCCAGCTTGCGGCTGAAGGACGCCTTCGGGCTGTTGATGGAGAGCATCTGGATCTGGTTGGTCTGGATGGCCTCCAGCGCGTCGCCCGCGTCCTCATAGCGCTTCAGCAGGACGCTCTTGACCTCCGGCTGCTGCTTCCACCACAGTGGGTTGGCCTCCAGGCGGATGCGGCCGTCGTCGTAGCGCTGGATCATCCAGTAGGGCCCTGTGCCGCGCGGCACCTCGTCCGCCAGCGTGTTGTACTGCATCACCGGGAA
>JAFWBZ010000180.1 GCA_017537105.1 Clostridia bacterium
GCAGACTGCAACGTCTGGCACCCAAGATCGTCGCAATCACATCGAAGAAGGCTCAGTAGCCCACAGCCCCACTCTCACAAGGAGTGGGGCTCTTTTTTATTTGACTACAGTTTTGACTACAGTTTTGCCGCTTTTAATGATATTTATCACCGTTATTGTCAGTCGATTTAACATTCGTATGGCTGCAAATATGGCGCACAAAAAAGCGAAAGCCCCTGAAATCATTGGATTTCAAGGACTTTCTCATTTGGTCTGGGTGGAGAGATTTGAACTCTCGGCCTCTTGAACCCCATTCAAGCACGCTACCAAGCTGCGCTACACCCAGATATGCCGTTGATATGCGAGGGTTCCAAACCATCATGCTTGAATCTCCTCAACAACGTATAAGATTATACATCTCACGAGAAGATTTGTCAAGACCGATTTTCTCCTTTTCGCCGGCTCGGGGTGTAAAGTTTTCCAAACCCACAGAAGGACATTTGAGAGGCGACATCACAGGCGCTTTCCCAGCCGGTACGCCTCCCCCGGGGCTGCACTGTTCCAGGTCATGGACGGCGTGCCACAGCCGTAGCCCAGCACCATGCCCGCGTCCTGAAACCGGATGTAGCGCACGAGGGTCTTGTAATGGGCAGTCAGGGCGTCAAAGGTCCAGTCGTCGGCATTCCAAGCGACAGTCAACAACGCCGATTTCAAACGCCGGCTGTTCAGGCTGCTGTTGTAGGCGCAGAAGCGGTCCACCACAGCCTTGAGCTGAGCGCTCATGCCGTAGTAGTACAGCGGCGTGGCGAACACCACCATATCGCATTTGAGCAACTTCGCACGGATGAACTCCACATCGTCCTTCTGAACGCAAGGTCCCTCGTAGCCGCAGCGCACACAGCCCGTGCAGGGATGGATGTTCATGCGGCACACGTCGACGACCTCGCAGGCGTGGCCTGCCTCCGTCGCGCCCTTGACGAAATGCTCAACCAGTATCGAAGTTGAGCCCTTTTTGTTGGGACTTCCCATCAGTATGACGATCTTCATCCTTGCGTCTCCCCTTTAAGTTGATTGACTTCCAGCCATGTGGCCACATCCTCGGACAGTGTGGAGCCGCCGGAATAGTGGATGGACAGGCCAACCCCCATGTTGGCCTCCGGGGCCAGCTTGGCGATGGCCGTCAGGCTCTGTCCGAAGCGTCCGCCGCCGTGGGAGCAGAAGGGTACAATGCGCTTGCCCGCAAAACCGTACTGCTCCAGGAAGGACGTGATGGGCATGGAAATGGACGCCCACCAGTTGGGATAGCCCAGCAGGATGGTGTCGTAGTCCGCCATATTCTCCACTCGGCCCGCGATCTCGGGACGCGCCTGGGCGTGCTGGTCCCGCTGCGCCTCCATGAGGACGGTGTTGTAGTCGTCGGAATAGGCCGGGATCGGCTCGATCTCAAACAGGTCGAAGCCGGTCTGCCGTCGGATCTCGTGGGCGATGCCCCGCGTGTTGCCGCCCCAGGAGAAGAAAGCGATCAACGCCTTGCCGCCTTCGGCGGCTGTCGGAATGCCGCCCGACACCGTGGCGGTTCCTGTCAACGCCTGATCTTCGTTGCGCACCAGACGCACGCCCAGGTTGTAGCTCCTGAGGTCGGCCTGGCCCGCTGCGCGATAGGCGCTGCGCATATTCTTGCCGAAGTCGTTCCAGCCGCCGCCGCGGTAGACGTGCCGGGTGCCGCTCTCCACGCCGGTGGGGTTATCGGTATTTTCAGGGTCGTAGGGGCCGTACCAGTCCCAGCACCATTCGTTCACGTTGCCGTGCATGTCGTAGAGACGCCAGGCGTTGGGCGTAAAGCTGCCCACTTCTACGGTCTCACCGCGATACTTGCCCGGGCGGGCCTCCAGCACGGAATCGTCGAAGTAATTCTCCTCGATCTCATAGGGATAGTGGCTGTAGAAGTTGGCGTCATCGGCGTCCAGCGAGCGCTCCAGATTGAAGGGCGTGGCTGTGCCTGCCCGGCAGGCGCATTCCCACTCCGCCTCCGTGGGCAGTCGGTAGCCATCAGCGGCGCGGTTCCAGGTGACGGAATCGCCGTCGATCGCATACGCAGGTGTCAGGCCTGCCGCCGCACTCTTCGCGTTGGCGTATTCGATCGCCTCCAGCCAGGAGATGTTCTCCACGGGCAGCTTCTCCCCGATGAAAGTGCTGGGGTTGCTTCCCATGATGGCTTCCCATTCGGCCTGGGTGGTCTCGTAGGGATCGATGTAGAAGGAGGAGAGCGTCACCTCGTGTTGCGTCTCATCGTCGATGCGCCAGTTCTCATCCTCCGGGCTGCCCATTGTGAAGACCCCGCCCTCGACGAGGATAAAGCCGTCGTCAATGAATGCGGGCTCCGAAGCATTTTCCAGTGCCACAGTGGATTCCGTTTCAGCCTCATGCCATGGGGCTTCCATAGCATCTCCCCAGCCTGAATCAAAGCCAAAATCGTTCTGGTTCGGCGAGATCATGTTCAAAACCAAACCGGTCACTATGGCAGCCAACACGAGCACCACTGGGAGTAGCGGATTGCCCTTCTTCCTGCAAAGCAGCGTGATCTGGCATCCTACAAAGGCCCAGAACAGCAGCATGACCACATTTTCCAGCAGCACCAACGCCCCGGCCTTATCATAGTCCAGGAAGGCAAATGGCACCCGGAAGAACAGATAGTTCGGCATGCCGTTTTTGAAGAACAGCCACAGCCCCACGCCCGCGACTCCTGCGCAGACCACCGACAGGATGCGCCGCGTTCCCTCCTTCAGCTTCAGCTTTTGAAGCATCACCGGCAGGTGCAAACCCAGGTGCAACCCCATCAGCACGAACGACCAGTGGGACATGGACAGGTGCGTCACCCGCACGAAGGATACCCGCACGATGCCGTACAGAAAGGGCACAGCGTAGTTGCTCATGGCCATGCCGCAGAAGGCGGTGAGTGCGAAGGACACCAGCAGCAGCGCGTTCACGCAGGTCTAGACGACGCGATAGGCTGTGTACCTGCCCTTGAGCATCGCTCCGTACCACCGCCGGTTGAGAATCTGGTGGACGATGACCGTCGCGGTCATCGTCATCCCCAGCCACTCGTGCGCGGCCTCTCCCATCACCTGATAGGCCATCTGTAAGAGCAGGAGGACTGTCATGCCGATATCGATGATCCTCCGCAGATTTCCCTGTCGCATCTTCATGATCCGTCCTCCCATTCAGTTTTACTTCAGTCCCTCTACCCAAGCGCTCAACTCGTTTTCAGAGATGCTGCCGCTGTGGCGCGCGCCCTTGAGCCAGTTGCCGGTGCCGGCCAGCTTCGCCAGGTCGTCGCCGCTCCGGCCGATGCCGCTGCCGCCGCTGGTGCAGAAGGGGATCACGGTCTTATCGGTGAAATCGTGGTTCTCCACAAAGGTGCACAGGATCCGCGGCTCCTCGCCCCACCAGATGGGATAGCCGATGTAGATGGTGGAATAGCCGGACAAATCGATATCTTCGCCACGCGGCGCGGCACTCAAATCTTCGATTTGACCGTCCGCGGTTTTTCCCTCTGGGAAAAACTTTGAAACCCGTATGGGTTTCAAACCTTCGATCTCCGGGCGGGTCTCGGGATGATCCTGCTCGGAGGTGGCGCGGGTGCTGCGGTCGTTGTAGTTCAGATCCTCGGCAGTGTAGGGTACCGCCGGAACGATCTCATACAGGTCCGCACCGGTCACGTTCGCCAGCTTCTCCGCCACGCCTTTGGTCGTACCGGTGCAGGAGAAGTAGATCACCAGCGTGTCGCTCTCTGCCAGCGCGCTCACGCCCAGCAGCATGCAAAGAACCATCAAAAACGCAATTGCCTTTTTCATTGCAAAAACCTTCCTTTCCGATTACAGCCATCGGGCTGCCCAGCTGGACAGTTCCCTTTCCGAGGCGCTCGCCGCAAAGCGCCTGCCCGCTTCCACCTTTGCGCCTCCGGCCAGAGACTGCATGTTCCTTCCGCTTTCGCCGATCTGGCTGCCGCCCGACGTGGCGAAGGGGATCACCTTCTTCCCGGAGAAGTCGTACATCTCCATGAATGTGTCGATGATGGAGGGCTCCCGGTACCACCACACGGGGAATCCCACGAACACCACGTCATACTGCGCCATGTTCTGAACCCGCGAGGCGATCTCCGGCCGGGCGCTCCGGTCGTTCATCTCCACGCTGCTGCGACTGTGCCGGTTCTGCCAGTTCAGGTCCGCGCTCGTATAGGGAACCTTCGGCGCGATCTCGTGCAGATCCGCCCCGATGCTCCCGGCCAGCCGCTCCGCCACGCGCTTCGTCGTGCCTTCTGCGCTGAAAAATGCCACCAATGCCTTGCTCATGATAAAACCTCCCATTATCGCAATTTGTCGTAGTCCGCATCCGAAACGGCTTCCAGCCACTCGTTGCTCGTCTCCTCGCCGGCCACTTCGATGGCCAAATGGGAGAACCATGAATCGGGCGCCGCACCGTGCCAGTGCTTCACCTCCGCCGGGATATTGACCACCGTGCCGGGCGTCATCTCCACGGCTTCCTTGCCCCATTCCTGATAATAGCCCCTGCCGCCGACGCAGATCAGCATCTGTCCGCCGTCCCGCTTCGCGTGATGGATGTGCCAGTTGTTCCGGCAGCCGGGTTCAAAGGTCACGTTGAACACCGGCACCTGCTCGGTGGACACCGGCGCGAGATAGCTCTGCCCGACAAAGAACTGGCCATACGGGTTCGGCTCGCCGATGGGGAAGAAAATGCTATTTTGGTATTTGTCCTTTTCCGTCTGTGCCGGTTCTTCCTCGTTCCAGACTGCCTTCGCCAGCCGGAACACCGCCCAGCCCTTGGGCCAGCCCACATACATCGTGGCATGCGTGATGATGGCGGCGATTTCATCCTTCGTCACGCCATGGGCCTTGGCATTCTGCAAATGATAGGTGAGCGACGAATCCGTGATGCCCGACGCCATCAACGAGACCACGGTGACGATGCACTTGGTCTTTGTGTCGATGGCTTCCTCGTTCCACACTTCTCCGAACAGCACATCGTCATTCAAGTGCGCGAACATCGGCGCGAACTCTCCCAGCTGCTGCCGTCCGGCGGTTTGTGTGATCTTCTCTTTCATATGCCTACCTCCATCTCATATCAACAGGTTGACGATCGCGCCCGTTCCCCACGAAAACGCCATGGCGAACAGGATATAGATGATGAATCGCTTCCAGCCCAGCACGATCTTCATCGCACCGAGATTGGTGAGCTTGGTGGCGGGGCCGGTAATCATGAATGCCGCGGCGCTGCCCATGCTCATGCCGTCCAGAAGCCATTGTTGCAGCAGCGGTATCGTTCCGCCGCCGCACATGTACAGGGGCACGCCGATGGTCGCCGCCATCAGCACACCAAAGCCCTCGTTCTTTCCGAATAAACCGCTGACGAAATCACCGGGAATGTGAATCTGATACAGCGCCGTCAGCAGGATGCCCAGCGCGAACATAGGGCCGGTGGCCCTGATGTTGCGCCAGACGTTCTTGAGAAACCGCATCAGCGGATTCGGGTCGGTGTCCCGGCTCGCGCCTTCGTGAAAGCCGCTGAAGTCGAAGAAGCTCTTGCCCCTCCCACTGTAGAACAGGCGGATCAGCCACCCGGCGACACAGCCGCACAGGGTGCAGCTCACGCAGCGTATGACCACCGCCGTCCGACCCAGCGCCCCGCTGTAGAAGATCAGCTGCGGATTGAGCAGTATGCTGGACATCATGAACGCCACGAGATAGTCGTCCTTTACGCCCTGCTCCGAGAACGATGCCGCAATGGGGATCGTGCCGTACATGCACAGCGGCGAGGCGACGCCCAGCAGGCTCGCGGGAATCACGCCCAGCCAGCCCATTCTGCGCTGACCGATTTTGGAAAAAGCGCCGTGGATATACCGCTTGCCAAACACCGACACCGCGCTGCCAAGCAATATGCCCAGCGCCCAGTAGGGCGCGATCTGCCGGACCTGGATGTCCAGGTAATACCAGAGGTAGATCGCCTCGCGGCGCACCCATTCCATCATTCGATGATCACCAGGTTATAATTGCGGCTGCCCAGCCCGACGGCCTCGGCGGCGTCCAGCGTGTGCAGGCCGTTGCGGCTCTCGATGCGCCCGATGAGGCTTTCGCTGTCCGGCATGGCGTACACCAGGTCGATGGCCGCCTGGTCGATGGCCAGCGGGTCGGCGGAGGCGAGGATGCCGATGTCGTGCATATCGGGTTCGGAGGGATTGCCGTCGCAGTCACAGTCCACGGACAGGCGGTTCAGCACGCTGATGTAGACGATGTTGTCGCCCATCGCCGTGTCCACCGCCTTTGCAGCGTCCGCCATGGACTCCAGGAAGGGGTCCTGATCGCCCCAGATGCTGCCGCTGGTGCGGGTGCCGCCGGAGTGGATCCACACCTTGCCCATCGACGAGCCGAAGCCGATGGAGATGTTCTTGATGGCCCCGCCGAAGCCCGCCATGGCGTGTCCCTTGAAGTGGGAGAGCACCAGGAACGAATCGTAATTGGCGAAGTGGCTGCCAACATAATCCACGGAAAGCCGGCTACCGCCCTCGATGTGCAGCTCCATGCTTTCCTCGGCGTCCAGGATGTCCACCTCCGCGATGTCGGTGAAGCCGTGGTCCTTTGCCAGCTGCATGTGCATAGCGGTGGAGGAACGGCTGCCGCCATAGGCAGTGTTGCACTCCACGATGGTGCCGTTCAGCATCTGCACCAGGTCGCCAATCAGCGCGGGGCGCAGGTAGTTGGCGCGCTCGCTCTCGCCGGTGGACAGCTTCACGCCCACCTTCCCGGGCAGTTCCACGTTCAGCGCCTGATAGGCCTTTACCAGGCTCTCCGGCGAGATATTGCTGATGAAATACACCGCAGCCGGGGCGGCTTCATCCTGATGGGGCAGCGCCGACAGGTCGAGTTCCACGCCGCCATTGGTGGTCAGATCTGCCGCCAGCGCGGATGATGCGCACAGCAGCACACAGATGAGCAGAGAAACGATCCCACGAATGGTTTTCATATTGCGCGTCCTCCCATCAGAGTCAGGTGTTCATCCTCCCGCAGTCGCCCACCTTGTCTCCGGTCACGAAGTACTCATAGGTCGGGAACTCAAACAGCATCGGCTTGAGAATGCAGCGAAGCTTCCAGCCAGGTGTGGTAGTCGATCTTGCCCTTCTCGTTCAGCACGGTCTCGTCGGCATAGGTCGCAAGGATCTTGCAGATGAAATGGTCGAAGTTGTTCCAACTCGTAGTTGCCGTCCACCTCATATTCGATGGAAACCAGGCTGGAAGCTCCGCTGTAGTTACGCGTCGTCGATCAGCGGCGCGCCGTTCTCACCCATCGTCCACTGGAAAGCACCGGACTTGTCCACCTTGTTGCCGCTGACAGTACCCATGCGGTCCGCCGCCTTCAGCCAGGATTCATCCACCACGTCCACGGACAGCTTCATATTCTCCCGGATGCCCTTGTTGATGTAATGTGCCTGCACCAGCGATACCAGGCTGGAAGCTCCGCTGCAGTTACAGGTGGCTGTGGGCCACGGTGCCCGCGTGGGCCACCAACGTCCAGGAGGGCTTGCCGTCCACCATCGCGCCCACCACGATCAGCGGGCTGGGATACAGTGCCAACATCGAGCCAATGTTCTTCTTCATATTATTTCATCTCCTCAAATTTTCTGATTTCCGGTCGTCCACACATGCTTTTCCTTTGCACTCGCGGGTTTGTTCTGCGCCATGACGCCCGCCAGGGGATGCGGCACATAGGGTGCTTCGAGGTATGCGATTTCCTCATCGGTCAACTCAAGATCCACGGCCTTCGCCGCACCCTCGATGTGGTGGAACTTCGTCGCGCCGACCACCGGCGATGTCACCTTGGTCAGCAGCCACGCCAGCGATACCTCCGTCATGGACACGCCGCGCTTCTCCGC
>JAFWBZ010000181.1 GCA_017537105.1 Clostridia bacterium
CAAGGGCAACATCGTCTATCCTGGCCCCATCGTGGAGCGCTACGGCGTGGACACGCTGCGCTATTACCTGATGCGCGAGATGCCCTTCGGCGCCGACGGCAACTACACCAACGAGGCCATGCTGACCCGCATGAACGCCGACCTGGTCAACGACCTGGGCAACCTGGTCAGCCGCACCGTGGCGATGATCGAGAAGTACTTCGGCGGCGTGGTGCCCGCGCCGGGCGCCTATGAGGAGCCTGACCGGGCGCTGATCGCCACCTTTGAGGCGCTGCCCGGCATCGTGGAGGACCAGATGGACAAGCTGCAGTTCTCCATCGCGCTGTCTGAGATCTGGAAGCTGATCGGCGAATGCAACAAGTACATCGACATCACCCAGCCCTGGGTGCTCGGCAAGACCGACGAGGGCAAGCCGAGGCTGCAGACCGTGATGTACGTGCTGGCGGAGTGCATCCGCGCCATCGCCGTGTACATCTACCCGACCATGCCCTCCACCCCGGCGCGCATCTATCAGCAGCTGGGCGTGACCGATGAGGCGCTCAAGACCTGGGATTCCGTCAAGACCTTCGGCCAACTCGTGCCCGGCACGATGGTGAAGAAGGGCGAGGCCCTGTTCCCGCGCGTGGACATCAAGAAGGAGCTCGAGGCCATGGCTGCTGAAGCCGAGGATGGCGACAAGGTGGAGAAGAAGGCCGAAAAGGCGGAAAAGAAGGACGCGAAAAAAGAGGAAAAGGCCGAAAAGAAACAGGAAAAGGCCGAGGGCATCGCCTCCTTTGATGACTTCATGAAGATCAAGCTCATCGCCGCGAAGGTGATCGCCTGCGAAAAGGTGGAAAAGAGCGAGAAGCTGCTGAAGGAGACGCTGGACATCGGCGGTGGCCAGACCAAGACAGTCTGCAGCGGCATCGCGAAGTTCTACAGTCCCGAGGAGATGGTGGGCAAGACCGTGGTGCTGGTGAACAACTTCGCGCCCCGGAAGATGGCGGGCCAGCTGTCCGAGGGCATGCTGCTGTGTGCTGAGGATCCCGATGGTGCGGTGCGCCTGCTGACGGTGGACGGCGACGTCGCCCCCGGCAGCGAAATCGGCTGATGAATGACGAGTGGAAGGGGGAGGCATTTATGAAGAGAAGATTTCTTGCGCTGCTTTGCTGCGTGCTCACCGTACTGCTGGTCGGCGGAACGGCCCATGCGCTGAATATCGAGATTCCCTCGATGGACTCCGTTCTGGTTCAGCACCGCGCGTTCCTGACGGATACCGGCGACAGCTATAAGGAGTACATCGTCGTATTCTACGATGGAACGAACACGCTCCGACAGTTGAACGATGAGACGCATTTTTACAAGAGCGCGGGATATACGCTGGCAGATCTGCAATCCCTGGATATCTCCAGCTATTACCCTGGCTTCTACGGCATGAGCTTCGCGGACAGCTCCGTCACGGATGAGGGCGACTTCTTCGGCGTCGTCGTCCGGTTCAGCAAGCTTGAGGAGCCCGCGAACGTTCGTCAGATGGTGGACAACGGCATTCTGATCATGCAGTCGCAGGGCGAGGTCTTCGATGCCGGCAGCATCGCCGACAGCCTGATTGCCGGCGGCGCACAGGAGCTTTCCATCCTGGATTACGCCGATGCGCGGCTGAACTTTGAAGTCAAATAGCGTTCCGGACGGAAGGGGCGGAGATTTTCCGACGCGAGAATCTCCGCCCCGTGGCTTCCTCCGGGCTTTATGGAAAAGAGAGGTACGCTCATGCGCTTGTTTGATACCCACTGCCACATCGCCGACCCGCAGTTCGACGGGGACCGCGAAGCCGTCATCGTGCGCTTTCAGGAAGCGGGCGTGGCTCGGGCGCTGGTGGTGGCCGATCCCCGGGAAGAGCTTCCGAACCAGGAGAAGGTGTTCGGGCTGGTGGACCGCTATGATTTTCTCTACGGCGCCATCGGCGTGCATCCCCACAACGCCTCGGGCTGGGACGCCGACGCGGAGGCGACCGTCCGGCGCTGTCTCGCCCATCCGAAGTGCCGCCTGCTGGGAGAGATCGGGCTGGACTATCACTACGACCTGTCACCCCGGGAGGTTCAGCGGTCGGTGTTTGCCGCCCAGCTGGACATGGCCTTTGAACTCGGCTTTCCGGTGCAGCTGCACATCCGGGAGGCCCACGGCGACTGCATGGACCTGCTGCGCGCCCGGGCGAAGGCGGGACGAATGCCCGGCGGCATCATGCACTGCTATACCGGCAGCTGGGAGGCCGCAAAGGTCTATCTGGACCTGGGGCTGTACATTTCGCTGTCCGGCGCGGTGACCTTCAAAAACGCGCCGAAGCTCGCCGAGGTGGCGGTCAATGTGCCCGCCGACCGGCTGCTGATCGAGACGGACTGTCCCTACATGGCGCCCGTGCCGCTGCGCGGGCGGCGCAACGAGCCTGCGTTTCTCGCGCACACCTTCGCCAAGGTTGCCGAACTGCGCGGCGGTGACCCGGAGGACCTTTCGGAACAGCTCTGGCAGAACGCCTGCCGAATCATGAGGATAGCGCCATGAAATTCCTGCACATCGCCGACCTGCACCTCGGCAGGCGGCTCAACAACATAAGTCTGATGGAGGACCAGCGGCACATCCTGGAGGAGATCCTCGGGATCGCCGGGGAGTGCGACGCGGTGCTGATCGCAGGGGACGTGTACAACCGCCCCCAGCCCGGCGGCGAGGCCGTGCGGCTGGCGGGAGAGTTTTTGACGCAGCTCTCCCGCCTCGGCAAGCCGGTCTACATGATCGCGGGCAATCACGACGGCGGCGAACTGGTGGCCTACTGCGCCGGGCTGATGTCGGTTTCCGGCATCCACGCCGCAGGTGCGTTCGAGGGGAAGCTGGAGCGCCATGTGCTGCGGGATGAATTCGGCGAGATCCACCTCTATCTGCTGCCCTTCGTGAAGCCCATGCAGGTGCGCGCGGCGCTCCGGGACCGCGGGGACATTTCGGACATCGAGTCCTATGAGGATGCCCTGCGGGCCGCGCTTTCCACTGCGACGCTGGATCCGGAGGCGCGCAACGTGCTCGTGGCCCATCAATACGTGTCCGGCGCGCAGCTGTCGGAATCCGAGCAGCGCATCGTGGGCGGTCTGGACCAGGTGCCGCTGGAGGTGTTCGAGGGCTTCGATTATGTGGCGCTGGGCCATCTGCACGCGCCGCAGCGCATGGACGGCGGCCGGGTGTGCTATGCGGGCTCTCCGCTGAAATACGCGCTCACGGAGGAAGGCCAGCGCAAGGGCGTGGCGGTGGTGACGCTGGGACCCAAGGGAGACGTTCGGTTTGCACACCGCCCGCTGCATCCGATGCGCGACGTGCGCACGGTGACGGGCGCGCTTCGGGACATCGCCGCGCCGGAGGCGTACTCCGAGGATTTTGTGGGCGCGGTGCTCACCGACGAGCTGCCGCCGACGGACCCACTGGGCGCGCTGCGCATCACCTATCCGAACCTGATCGCCATGCGCATCCAAAACAGCCGCACCAACCAGGAGCTGAACGTGGCGGCGCTGGAGGCCGCGGAACAGAAGGATCCGCTGCAGCATTTCATCGACTTCTATACTGTGCAGAACAACCAGGTCCCGCCGGACGCGCGGCGCATCGACATGATGCGTGACATCATTCGCGAGATGGAAGGAGGCGGCGAAACATGCGGCCCATCGAACTGAGGATGAGCGCCTTCGGCCCATACCGCGAAGTGGAGACCATCGACTTCGAGCGCCTGGGCCGGCAGGGACTGTTTCTGATCACCGGCGACACCGGCGCGGGCAAGACGACGATCTTTGACGCCATATGCTTCGCCCTCTACGGCCAGGCCAGCGGCGGCGGCAAGCGCCGCAGCAGCAAGTCCTTTCGCAGCGACTTTGCCGCGCCAGAGGCGGAGACCTGGGTGGAATACACCTTTGAGCATCGGGGCAAACGCTACCGGGTGCGCCGCAATCCGGAGTACCTTCGCCCGGGCCGGAAGACGCCCAAGCTGGCGGACGCCGAGATGGAGTGCCTGGACGACGGCCGCGTGTGGACGAAGGTCGAGGAGGTGCGCCGCGCGGTGGACGCTCTGATCGGCCTCAATGAAGTCCAGTTTGGCCAGGTGGCGATGATCGCGCAGGGCGACTTTCTGAAGATCCTGCACGCCTCCAGCGAGAGGCGTCGGGAGATCTTCCGGCAGATCTTCGACACCCAGATCTATGACGACATCACGAAGGCGGTTCAGTCACGTTGGAGCGACGCCCGCGCGGAGCACCAGGCGGCGCTGGATGCCTATGCGCTGGCCGCTGGCAGCATCGAGTGGCCGGAGGCAGCCGATGCGGCGGCGGAGTGGCGCAAGCTCGCGGAGTCCCCGGTCCACGCCGGGGCACTGGCGGAGCGCATGGAGGCGTCGCTGAAGACGGACGAGTGCGCGGCAAAGGAGGCCGCGGCGCGTCGCAGGGATGTCGCGGAAGCCATGGAGGCGCTGTCGTCGCAGCTGGCCGTGGCGGAACGGCAGAACCAGGGCATAGATGCGCTGAAGGCACAATCCGGGAAACTGGCGGCGCTGGAGGCCCAGTCCGGGGAGTACGCCGAGTTGTCTCAGCGGGCAGCGCTGGCGCAGCGGGTCGCGGAGATCGAACCCATCGGAAGGCAGGCGGCGCTGGAGGCGGGCCGGCGGGAGGAGTTTGCCCAAAAGCGCAGCGAGGCCGCGCAGGCTCTGGCCGGCGCGGAGGCCGCGGTGGCGTAGGCCCGGCCCGTGCAGGCTGCGGCCCGGGAAGCGATGGCGGAAAAGCCCGAACTGGAGCGGCGCATCGATGCGCTGTCTGCGGCGCTGCCGCTGTTTGCGCAGCTTCGTCAGGCCCGGGAGGCGCTGCGGCAGGACCGCAAGTCGCTGGCCGAGGCCCAGCGCGGAAAGGCCGCGGCGGGGGAGGAGTATGCGCGGCTCTTCGAGGAATACCTTCGGGACCAAGCGGGCGTCCTCGCGGAAACCCTGTCCATGGGCCAGCCGTGTCCGGTATGCGGCTCGACCTCGCATCCACGCCCAGCGCCCCATTTGGAGAGGGCGCCCAGCCGGGCGGAGGTGGATCGTGCAGCCGGGGCGCGGGACCTGGCGGATCAGACCGCGCTGAAGGTGGCGGAGGCGGTCAGCCGGTCCGCACAGCAGGCGGAGGCGCTGACCCGTCAGCTCACAGAGAGGACCGGTGGCGCGGATGCCGACCGAGAACAGGCGTGTCGAGACGAGGTTCATGCGCTCCGCGCCAAGGCAGAGGCGCTGCAGCGCGCGTTCGATCGCGCGGACGAGGCGCTCCGACGGGCGGAGCAGGCGCTGTCCGCCGCCCAGACGGACGACGCCCGCTG
>JAFWBZ010000182.1 GCA_017537105.1 Clostridia bacterium
CCGCGTGGGTCAGCGCGGCCCGGGGCGCGCCGCGCAGCACCCAGGCCAGCCGGTCGTCGCCGGTGACGCCGCCGCGCACGCGAATGCTTGGGAACAGCCCACGGATCAGCTCGATCAGCTGCCCGGGGTGCTGGGAGCTGTTGTCCATGCCGCTGAGCGGCCATGTGACGCACAGGTAGTCCGAGACCATGCCCAGCGCGCCCTTCAGGTAGAAGCGGCGCATCCGGGACAGCTCCGCGTCGTCGGAGCCCAGATAGACCTTCGCCTGGCGGGAGACCGCCTGGACCTGCGAGGCGCTCAGCAGCCCGTCGGGGTCCGCGCCCGCGCGGTCGGTCTCGCCCAGGATCAGCAGGGCCTTCGCCTGGCGCGCCACCACGCGCTCGGTGGTCTGGACGTATACGGCGTCGTCGGCCTGGGGCAGCGGCTTGATCACGGCGGCCTCCAGCGACTCCGAGAGCGCCTCCCGCAGCTCGCTGACGGCCAGCGGCGACTCGCCCATCAGCGCGGCCATCTGGTCCAGCGCGCCGATGATGCGGTTCCAGACCTGCCCCTCCTCGCCGGCCTGCTCCCGCAGGTCCGCCTCGATCAGCCGGTTCAGCCGGGCCTGCAGGCGTCCGGCGGCGTCGATGTCGGTCAGGAAATCAAAGATGGCCGAGAGCTGTCCGCGCAGATCCCCGGCGCGGCCGAGCCGGCGCTTCAGCGCGTTCAGCGGCGCGGCAAAGCGCTCGCGAACCGGCTCCAGCGCCTGCAACTCGGCCTCGGTGCCCCGGCGCAGCCGGGTCAACAGCGCCCGGGGCCGCAGCCCACAGCGGGTCATGGGGTTGGCCAGGCGGTCCGCCTCGTCGGCATCGACGGGCATGAAGCCCGAGCGAAGCAGCGAGAGCGCGTCCTCGGCCCGGGGCGCGGCGTCGATCATCCGCAGCGCCGAAAACAGGCACTCCGCCAGCGCGTGCCGGGCGGCAGGACGGCTCGAGGACAGGAACACCGGCACCTCGTAGACCTGGAAGGCCTCCTTCAGCGGCTGGTGATAGCTCTCCACGTCCCGGCACAGGATCAGCATGTCGTTCCAGTGCCAGCCCCGGGTCATCGCCAGCCGCCGGCACAGCGCCGCCGCAAACAGACACTCGTCCATCGGGTTGCGCATGGCGGCCAGCTGGATGCGCCGCGGCGCGGCTTCCGAGGGATTTGCGGGGAAGGCGAACAGCTCCCGGGACAGCAGCTGAAGCTCCGGATGCTGCGGAGAGGGCGCCGCCGCTTCGGTGAGCGGCACGCGCTCCACAGGCACGCCGGCCTCCCGGCAGGCCCGGCAAAGGCGGTCGAAGGTCTGCTGCAGGGGGAGAAAGCACTCGAAGTCCCGGGCCTCCGGGTCGTTCTCCAGGGGCAGGAACAGGCGGGCGTCCGGGCAGGCGGCGCCCACGGCGGCGATCAGGCCGTGCAGCGTGGGCGGTGTCAGGTCAAAGCCGAAGAAGGTCACATCAGCGTTGCGCAAAAAGGCGGCTTCGCTCGCGCGGACCATGGCGTGCCGGAATTCCGATTCGCCGTCCTGGAAGCGGCCCTCGATTTTGCGCTCGTAGGCCTCGAGGATCACGGCCAGGTCCCGCAGCTTCATGCCCAGCAGGCCGCCCAGTTCCTCCGCGCAGCCGGAGAGCGCTTCCGGGGAGAGCCCCGCCTGGCGCACCAGCTCCAGCTGGCGGGCGCAGCGGTCGGCAAAGCCCCGGCGGCGCTCGGCGTCGTGGTAGAGCTTCAGCCTGTCGTTCACCTGCCTGACGGCCCGGCGCACCAGCATCACCCGGCCGCGCTCGTCGATCCGGGTGCCCTCGGGCTGGCCGGCCTCGTCGAATATGCGGCCGCACAGGCGCTCGGGGCTCAGCACCTGCAGGGAGAAGGAGCCCTCCAGATCGAGGGCGTCCAGCAGGGCGCGTTCGGTTTGCAGGGTCAGCTGCTTGGGCACCACCACGATGTGGGTCTCGGCGGGGCCGTTCAGGGCGTCGCGCAGGGCGGCGAACAGGGCCGGCTCCAGTGAACGGGCGCGGCCGGTGTACAGCCGCATCACGACACCTTGGGCACCAGCCATTGGATGCCCAGCACTGCTGCCAGCGTGGTGATCAGGCAGGCGGTGGCATTGCCCAGGAAGATCGTGAGCGCGGCCTTGCCCTTGTCCATGTTGAACAGCGAGGCGATGGCACTGCCCATCCACACCCCCGTACCCGGCACCGGCAGGGCCACGAACAGGTAAAGCCCCAGCAGCTCCGCTGCCTCGGGGGACAGGCCGTGGC
>JAFWBZ010000183.1 GCA_017537105.1 Clostridia bacterium
CTGGCGGTGATGGCGGACTGGTAGCAGCCCATCAGGGCGGAGACGCCGATATTGGTGATCAGGCGCTCGGCCTCGGTGGCGGCGGCCTCCTCGTTGGACTGGGTGTCGCCGTAGTACAGCTCGATCTTCGCGCCGCCCATGGACTGGATGCCGCCGCGGTCGTTGATCTCGGAGATGGCGAACTCGATGCCCTTCTGGGCGTCCTCAGCGACCGCTGCCGCCGAGCCGGTGTACGGGAACAGCACGCCCAGCTTGATCACCTTGTCGCCCTCGGCGATCGCGCAGGTGCTCATGGCCAGTACCATGGCGAGTATGAGAAGTACAGCAAGCAGTTTCTTCATGATTCTTTCTCCTTTCTATTATTTCATCTGCTTTGCGCAGATAAAATTCGTCAGATGGCGTAGTCGGAGCCCAGGTAGACGGCGATGACATCCTCGTTCCGGGCGATCTCATCCGGCTTGCCCTCGGCGATCTTCTCGCCGAAGGAGATGACGGTGATGTTGTCGGAGATGCTCATCACGGCCTGCATGATGTGCTCGATGATGACGACGGTGATGCCCAGCTCCTTGATGCCGGTAACGATGTCCATGACCTCGGTGACCTCAGTGGGATTCAGGCCGGCCATGACCTCGTCCAGCATGATGAGCTTGGGCTCCGTAGCCAGCGCGCGGGCCACCTCCAGCCGCTTTTGCTCACACAGGTTCAGGCTCCGGGCCTGCACGTCCGCCTTGTTCTCCAGCTTCGTGATCTTCAGCGCCCGGAGCGCCTTCTCGCGGGCGACGGACACCTTGTTCGTGTGGGTGAAGCCGCCCACCATCACATTGTCCAGGGTGCTCATGCCCCGGAAGGGCTGCACGATCTGGTAGGTGCGCACCAGGCCCTTGCTGCACAGGTGATAGGGCTTGGCGCCGGTCACGTCGTGGCCGTCAAAGGTCACATGGCCGCTGGTGGGCGTGAGGAAACCCGACACCAGGTTGAACAGCGTGGTCTTGCCCGCGCCGTTGGGCCCGATGAGGGCGTGGATCTCGCCCTTCTGCACCGTCATGTTCACATCGTTGACGGCCTTCAGGCCTCCGAAATGCTTGGACAGGTGTTCGATCTTGAGGATCTCGCTCATTTTGTCGTCTCCCCCTTTGAACGCAGTCTGGCGACCAGCCGGCGTACCAGCTTCTGAAGGATCGGCAGTATGCCGTCCGGGAAAAAGCGGATGCAGACGATTAGCATGATGCCGTAGATGGCCAAGTTCAGGCCTTGGGTGCCCGCGAACCTTGCGGACGCGAACTGGGATATGCTCTCGACGATCACTGCGCCCACCGTCGGGCCGAACACCGTCGCCTTGCCGCCCAGCATGGCCACGATGGCCAGCTTGTCGGAGAGCGACTCCGCAAACAGGCGGGCCGGGTTGCAGAACAGAATGACCTGGGCGTAGAACGTGCCGCCGGCGGCGCAGAAGAAGGCACTGATCGCCATGGCCTTCAGCTTGAGGGCCCGGGAGTTCACGCAGAGGGATTCGGCGGCGTCCTGGTTGTTGGCGACCGCCGCCAGCTGATAGCCCATCTTGCTGCTCTTGATCCACTGGCAGACGGCCAGCACCACGATCAGCATGCCGAGGATGACGTACAGGTAATACTTCTTATCGACGAATTGCATGGCCGCAAGGCTGTTGCCCGACACCGCGGGGATCTGGATGCCGCGGGCGCCGTTGATCTTGATGGAACCCAGCTTGCGGGTGTTCTGCACCAGCAGCAGCAGGATGTTCGCCAGCGCGATGGTCGTGAGGGTAAAATAGGTGCTCTTCAGCTTGAAGCAGGGGAAGCCTATGATGACGCCCACCAGCGCCGCCAGCAGTCCGCCCGCCAGCATGCCGATCCAGGGCGATATGCCGTACTGCACGTAGAGGATCGTGGAGGTATAGGCGCCGATGCCGATGAATATCGCGTGTCCCAGCGAGAATTGCCCGGCAAAGCCGCTCAGGATGTTCCAGGCCGAGGCAAAGTAGGCGAACATGAAGATGTAGATGATGATCTGGAGGTAGTAGCTGTTGAGGCATTCTGCCAGCACCAGCACAAATGCCAGCGCCGCCGCCAGCGCCGCGAGCCTGACGATCGTACTCTTCTTCGACGTATTCATGCGCTTACCCCTCCTACACTTTCTTGCCGAACAGGCCGTTCGGCTTCAGGAAAAGCACCAGGGCAAAGATGACGAAGCAGAGCATCTGTCCTGTGTAAGAGTCAAAGAACAGGCCGCCAAAGGCCTCGACCAGTCCGATGATGAGTCCCGCCAGCAGACAGCCTCCCACCGAGCCCTTGCCGCCCAGCACCAGTATGATGAAGGCCTTGGATCCAATGGTCGTTCCCACCGAGGGGGTGATGGTGTAGAATGTCGCGAATATGACGCCGGCCACCGCGCACAGCGCGCAGCCGATGCCAAAGGCGATGTTGTAGTACCGCAGCACGTTGATGCCCATCAGCTGGGCCGCCTCCCTGTCCTGGGCGGTGGCGCGAAGGGCCTTGCCCGGATAGGTGCGATTCATGTAGAACCACATGATGGCGAATACCAGCAGCGCGATGCCCGCGCCGATCAGCTTCACCAGGCTCAGCTTGCGCCCGAAGCCGATGGAGATGTAGGTCAGCGAGATGTCCATGGACACCGAGCGCGGCGTGGACTTGAAGATCATCAGCATGATGTTTTCCAGCGCGATGCCGAGACCGGCGGTACACAGGAGCAGGCCTACGGGGTTGGAGTCCGCGCGCTCGCGCAGGTACAGCGGCCGGATCACGATGTCCTGGAAGGCGTAGCCGAACGCGAACATCACCGGCACTGCGATCAGGAGCGTCAGATAGGGGTTGATACCCAGCAGCACTGTGGCGCCGTAAACGATGAACATGGCGATCATCAGGATCGATCCGTGGGCCCAGTTGACGATCTGCATGATGCCGTAAATGATGTTGACACCTAGCGCCGTGGCGCTGTAGATGCAGCCCATGACGAGACCCAATATCAGCGTTTCATAATACATCTGTCATGTCCCTCCAATGGTCTGTCGCCTGTGCAGGCCTTCCGAGATAGCCCTGGCCTCTCCGATGCCGGGATAGGAAAGGATCGCCCCAGGGCGGCTGACGACCACCGCCCCATAGCGGTTGCCCCAGTCCGCCGCCGCGTCCGGCCCCTGCCCGCCGATGATCGCTGCGGCAAAGGCGGCCATGAAGGCGTCCCCGGCAGCGACTGAGTCCACGCAGGCCACCTCGTAGGGCGGGAAACATCGCGTCCCGCCGTCGTCGCAGATGACGCAGCCATCGCCGCCCAGCGTCATGACGACACAGCCGCAGCCGTACCTGTCGCGCACCCGCGCGGCGACCGCATCGGGCGGCGCGCTCCGGATGCCTGCCAGCTGCTGCGCTTCGACGCGGTTGACGAAGAGATAGTCCACGTCGTCCAGGCGCTCCGGCGGCGCGGCGCCCAGGGGGGCTGGGGTTCAGCATCACCGTCATGCCGCGTTCCCTGGCGAGGCGACAGCCCTCGAGGGCCAGCGCCTGATCGAATTCGAAGCCGGCGATGAAGTATCCTGCGCCGGGGAAGGCGTCCAGCGCTTCCCTGAGCTCCGCCTTGTCCATGTAGCAGGGATGGGCGGGGCTGCCGATCACGACGTTTTCACCGTCCGCCCGGGTGATGACCAGCCCCACGTCCGTGGCGATGTCCGGGCTCATCAGGTACCGGGAGCAATCGACGCCGGCGGCCTCGAGCCACCGAAGGCCCAGCTGCCCGCCGTCGTCCTGTCCCACCTTGGTGACCAGCGCCGTGCGGACCCCGTTCAGCGCCAGAGCCACAGCGGCGTTGGTGCCCTTGCCGCCGTCCTCGCCGAAGCGCCATTCCAGCGCCCGCACCGTCTCGCCCGGCTGCGGAAAGCGCTCCACCCTGGCCATGTGGCCTACGCCGTGCTTGTTGAATACCACGGCCTGGACACCCCTTGCGTCACGCTCCATCCACTCACTCCTTGCTCAGCGGATGCTCCAGCGTCTCCTCGTCGCAGAATACGATCTTCTCCGGGATGTATTTCATCGCGAAGGTCACCGGATATTCCAGCGTCGTGTCCTTGCAGAACAGCATCACGCGCAGCGCCGTCTGCTTCCACTCGCCGCATCGCATCATGCACACGATCCGGCGGGAGGCCAGTATGGACTTCATGCCCACCGTGACCGCCTTGGGCGGGATCCTGTCGTAATAGCCGCCGAACCGCCTCACGGAGAGCGCCACCAGCGTGTCCTCGTTCAGCTCGACGATGCGGGTCTTTGAATTCTTGAATTCCTCCTGGCTGATGCGATAGTAGCGGGAATGCGGCGCTTCGCAGAAAGCAATGAGGCCCTTGCAGCCGATGCCCGCCCAGATGGTGTCGATGTCGCCCATGCCGGCCACCATATCGTCATACCGGTCCAGGTCCCTGGGGTCAGGAAAGATGATCTGCTCCGGCGGACACATGAGCTCGGGATCGATCTTTGAAAACACCTGCTTTTTCATCACCGCGTGCAGGCTGCCGTAGGGCGCGTCCTCAGGGATGGGGCGGGCCTCCCAGTCGAGGTACTCATCCATCATGAAGATCCAAAGGTTCTTCATGCTGATGCGCTCGCGGTGCGCGCGCTCGATAAAGTACTTCCACTGGTCGATCGGTCCGGCCGGCACGATCCACTTGGTCGGTATGCCCTTGGCGTTGTGCTCGATGAGCTCCTCCGCCATCAGGTCCGCGACCTCCCGATAGAAGGTCTCCGTGTCGGAGCGCACCCGCAGGTCCGCGTTCAGGTCCGGCATCAGCTTGACATCCTCCGCCTTGACGCGACACCACTGGTCCAGCTGCTCCCTTGAAATGATAAAATCCATCCACACGCCTCCTCTGCGCCCATCACCGCTTTTTTGTTCATTATAACACTGCGATTCACTAAATTCAATACTAAATTTTGTAAATTTTTGTATTTTGATTCAAATAGTTTATAATACATACGCCCAATATTATATTGATATGTGATAAAATGGTTGTAATAATTCCACGATTAACCTAAGAAATGGAAACTGATGTTATTATTTGCGCATCCGGATCGTTCGCGGTTCCTGGGTCGATGCTGTCAAGCTATTGGGTTGTCAAATGGCGAATTTACTAAAATCAGTATATGCGCAATGAAGGGATCATCGTCGGGCTTCAGGACCTGTGGCAGAGGGCCGTTCACGAGCGATCTGCGAACGGGGGGAGACATATCCTCTCGGAGATGTGAATATATACTTCCATCGTATGCTCGCAGCACTTCTTTGCCTGCCGTCAGAAAAACCCTCTCGCCCGGTGCAAAGTGCTCGCC
>JAFWBZ010000184.1 GCA_017537105.1 Clostridia bacterium
AGGCATTCGCGTGGCAATCCGCCGGAAAGACAAAAGGAGGAAATCGCGCATGAAGAAAATCCGCTGGGGCGTCATCGGCGCGGGAGGCATCGCAGACCGGCGAACGATTCCGGGCATGATGCTGTGCGACAATGCAGAGCTCGTGGCCGTGATGGAGATCAACCGGGAGCTGGCGGAGCAATGCCGGGCCAAGTGGAACTGCGCCCGGGCCTACGACAGCGAGGCCGCGCTGCTGGCGGATCCGGACGTGGATGCCGTGTACATCGCGTCCCCGGTGGTGCTGCATGCGAAGCAGGCCATGATGGCCGCCGACGCCGGCAAGCACATCCTGATCGAAAAGCCCCTGGCCATGACGGCGGAGGAGGGCCAGCAGGTGCTGGACCACTGCGCCCAAAAGGGCGTGAAGATCGCCGCGGGCCTGATGATGCGCTTCGGTTCCTACGTGCAGGTCATGAAGCGGGCCATCGCCGAGGGCAGGATCGGCAGGCCGGTCTCGGGGTACTCCCAGTTCA
Organism: Clostridia bacterium; assembly: GCA_017537105.1. GTDB lineage: Bacteria > Bacillota > Clostridia > Christensenellales > Aristaeellaceae > UBA2862. The sequence goes on from JAFWBZ010000184.1 coordinate 513, forward strand.
CCTGCTGGTATCCGGACATGCCGGGCGTGTGGCGCCAGAGCAAGAGCTCCGGCGGCGGCGGCGCCATGATGGACATGGGCGTCCACTGCATCGACCTGATGCAGTACGTGCTGGGCACAAAGGTGAAGCAGGTGGCCGCCTTCCACGACACGCTGTCCTTCCACTATGAGGTGGAGGACTCCTCCATGGTGCTGCTGAGGATGGAGAACGGCGTGCAGTGCGTGGTGCAGTCCAACTTCAACATCCCCGACGAGGCGGCGAAGTGGCGCCTGGAGTTCTTCGGCGACCAGGGCCGCCTGATGGGGGAAAACGTGATCGGGCAGGTGGACGGCGGCACGCTGGACGCGCTGTTCCTGGGGCCGCAGGGCGGCTACGACGCCGTGCAGAACGTGAAGGAAGCCGTGGGAGAGCACATCGAGGTGGAGTTCGGCAACTGCTATCAGCGGGAGATCGCCAGCTTCTCCCACTCGCTGCTGACCGGCGCGCCGTTGGAGGCGCCCGCGTCCGACGCGGTACAGGTGCAGCGGGTCATCGAGGCCGCCTATCGCTCCAACGATACGGGTCGGATCATCGACCTTTGAGGCTTCATAGAGGAAACCAATCGAGGGAAAAGGAGAATCGTCATGGCTGAGGAAAACAAAAAGAAGGCATCGGACTTTCGATACAATACCGGCGAGACCCGGGTGCCCTGGGCGGCCGTCGGAGAAAACTACAACGCCGAGGACGTGATGGCGGTCATCCACTTCATGATGCAGGGCAAGGGCGAGGAGTACGACCGGATCATCGCGGATGTGCAAAAGGAAATCTACGCGCTGGACAAGGTTTCCGAGCCGCCGGCCAAGCTGTCGCTGGACAACGTGGTGGGCAAGGCGGAGGCGATGTGCGACGAGTATCTGCACACCACCGGTTCCACCTTTGTCACCAACTGCACCGCGGGCTTTGAGATCGCCTACAAGTACGCCAGCCTCGAGCCCGGCGACGAGGTCATCGTGCCCGCCATCACCTTCATCGCCACCATGGCCTATCCGCTGTCCATCGGCTGCAAGCTGGTGTTCGCGGATGTGGACCCCGTGACGCTGAACATGGATCCCGCGGACGTGGCCCGCAAGATCACCGATCGCACCCGCATGATCGTGCCGGTGCACATCGGCGGCTATCCGGTGGACATGGATCCCATCATGCAGCTGGCGAAGGAGCACGGCATCCTGGTGCTGGAGGACGCAGCCCACGGTTTCGGCGGCATGTACCACGGAAGGATGCTGGGCACCATCGCAGACTTTGGCGCTTTCAGCTTCCACGAGGTCAAGAACATCACCTCCTTCGGCGAGGGCGGCATTCTCTGCACCAACATCGAGGACTTCAAGGCTGACATGCGCCGGGCCCGCTTCCTGGGTACGGACTTTTCGCGCAAGATCAAGGACTGGCTGTACGACGTGACCGCCTGCAAGGGCTGGAAGAAGCCCTTCGTGGCCGGCAACGCCTCCACCACCGAGATCCAGGGCCTCGGCCTGTGCCAGCAGATCCAGCGCATCGACGAAATCATCGGCGCGCGCCGCGCCTGCGCCACCTATCTGAACGACCGGCTGAAGGAGGCCGGGGACGCGCTGACGCTGCAGGATCTGGGCGATGAGGACATCCGGCCCACCTTCCACCTGTACAAGCTGCTGGTGAACCCGGAAAAGGCCGGCGGCGACGTGCAGCTGCTGAAGAAGAAGCTGGACGCCCGGGGCGTGACCAACATTCCGCACTTCGGTCCGCTGTACCGCTTCAACATCTGCAAGACCTTCGGCTATGACGAGGACGCCATCGCCGAGACCTGCCCGAACTGCGAAGAGGTCTTCTACCGGCGCTTCACCCACTTCCCGGTCTACGGATTGACCCGGGAACAGGTGGACTACATGGCGGATTCCGTGCTGGAGTCCGTGTACGAGATGCAGCGCGGCATCTGACAGTATGGACGGAGCGCCTGCCTGGCGCTCGGGAGGCAGTCATGAGAGAGTATACGATTCATCGCTTTACCGACTGGGAGCACATTGAGCCGCTGGCCATCGATCAGCGGCTGTGGTGCCCCGAGGTCGACATCGAGGCCTGGGCGCAGATCGCCTGGGAGGACGACGCGCTGCGGGTGCGCCTGACGGCCCGGGAGGCCCACATTCGCGCGGTGCACACGTCGCCCACCAGCGCCCCCTGCGAGGACAGCTGCCTGGAGTTTTTCCTGTCGCCGGTCGAGGGAGACGGCCGGTACATGAACATCGAATTCAATCCCAACGCCTGCTGCTATCTGGGCATCGGCGGCGCGGGGGAGCTGGTGCGCCTGCTGCCCGAGCGGGACTGGCTCAGGCCGCAGCCCTTCCGCACGGAAAACGGCTGGGGCATCGAGTATCGCGTGCCCTTCGAGCTCCTGCGCCTGTTCTTCCCGGGCTTTGCCCCAAAGCCGGGGGACGCCATGCGGGCCAACTGCTTCAAGTGCGGCGACCTGACCGAAGTGGAGCACTACTTTTCCTGGAATCCCGTGATCAGCGATACGCCCAACTTCCATCGCCCGTGCGATTTCGGGCGCATGGTGTTTGCCTGACGGCAGAGGTGATCGGATGAAATTCAGCGCGTTCCTGTGCAGCTATTCGGGGCTGTATGCCCGCGGCGCCTCCACGGAGGAGGTCATTCGGGCGGCGGCCGAAGCGGGCTTCGGCGCCGTGGAGCCGTTTCCGGCTGCGGATCTGAACACCGTCGACGCGGCGCGGGCGGCGGGGGAGTGCGCCCGCGCGCTGGGGCTCGAGGTCTGCTGCTTTTCGGACAACTTCGAATTGTTCCGGGATCCGGATGCGATGCAGCGGGCGCGTAGACACATCGACCTTGCGGCGGCCATGGGCTCGCCCTACTACCACCACACGATCTATCCGCCGCTGTCGCTGCGCAGGGCCCGCGAGTGCTCCCGCCGGGAGGCGCTGGATGCGGCCGTACCGCGGCTCCGGGAGCTGTGCGCCTATGCCGCCGACCGGGGCGTGACCTGCCTGTACGAAAACCAGGGGCTCTACTTCAACGGCGTCGAGGGCATGCGCATGCTGGTGGACCGGATGGACGGCGCGCCCTATGGGCTCGTGGCGGACGTGGGCAACATCTTCTTCGTCGACGAGCGCCCGGAGGACTTTATCGGCGCGTTTGCGGATCGCATCGTGCACGTGCATCTGAAGGACTACCTGTGGAAGCCGGGATCGGAGCTCTGCCCTGGGCGCGGCTGGTATCTGACGCGCGGCGGCAACTACCTGCGGGACACCATTCCAGGGCATGGAGCGGTGCGCTTCCCGGCGGTGCTGCGGGTGCTGGACGTCATGGGCTATCAGGGATGGCATTCTCTGGAATACGCGGCCATGGAGGACGCGGGCTTCGGCATCGGCATGGCGCTGGACTACCTGCGGGCCTGCGGGCGGGCCGTCGCCGAGCATCGTCCCCAGGAGCCGAGATTTGAAGGCGTTTCACCGGTGTTCGAGTGATTTTGGAAGAACTGAAGGGCGTCGCGCGGTCTGCGCGGCGCCCTTTTCCGTCCCGAGGCGCGGCCCCGATGCGCGGGATTTCCGTGGAACACCTGTCAAAAACCGGAGACTTCGAGGGGACAAAGGCGGCAAAAACAGCGCATCTATTGCAAAAATTGTGCAAATTCTGCAAGAAGAAACGAATCATAATGCAAACTTTCTTGACATTCCGGGCAGCCATGCTTATAATACTGTTTACATCTGCATGATATGGATCGTATCATGCGGGAAGAAAAAGGAGGAACACACATGAAGAAGCTGCTTTGCGTTCTGCTGGCTGCCCTGATGGTCATCTCCATGGCCGTCGTCGCGTCCGCCGAAGCCGAGACCGACGAGTTCCACATCGCCATCGTGACCGGTTCCGTCTCTCAGTCCGAGGACGACCGCCGCGGCGCCGAGGCCTTCCAGGCCATGTACGGCGAGGATATGGTCAAGCTGGCCATCTATCCCGACAACTTCATGGACGAGACCGAGACCACCATCCAGACCATCGTGAACTTCACCGATGATCCGCTGATGAAGGCCATCATCGTCAACCAGGCCATCCCGGGCACTGCGGAAGCCTTCCGCCAGGTCAAGGAGCGCCGCCCCGACATCCTGTGCATCGCCGGCGAGGCCCATGAGGACCTGCCCGTGATCGGCGAGGCCGCCGACCTGGTCTGCAACAACGACTTCGTCGCCCGCGGCTATCTGATGATCCACACCGCGCATGAGCTGGGCTGCGACACCTTCGTGCACATCTCCTTCCCGCGTCACATGAGCTACGAGACCATGAGCCGTCGCGTGGCCGTCATGAAGGCCACCTGCGAGGAGCTCGGCATGAACTTCGTGCTCGAGACCGCTCCCGACCCGACCAGCGACGTCGGCGTGTCCGGCGCTCAGCAGTACATCCTGGAGCATGCTCCGGAATGGATCGAGAAGTACGGCCAGAACTCCGCCTACTTCTGCACCAACGATGCGCACACCGAGCCCCTGCTGAAGCAGCTGCTGGCCTACGGCGGCTATTTCATCGAGGCCGACCTGCCCTCCCCGCTGATGGGCTATCCGGGCGCTCTGGGCATCGACCTGACCGACGCCAACGGCGACTTCGAGAAGATCCTGGCTGCCGTTGAGTCTGCGGTCGTCGAGCAGGGCGGCGAAGGCCGCTTCGGCACCTGGGCGTACTCCTATGGCTACACCGTTTCCGCCGGCCTGGCGCAGCACGCCTACAACGTGATCACCGGCGAGAGCGAGCTGGACGAGATCGAGGACATCGCCGATGCGTATGCCGTGTTCTCCCCGGGCGCGAACTGGAACGGCTCCAGCTACACCAATGCCGAGACCGGCGTGAAGTCCGAGAACATCTTCCTGGTGTATCAGGACACCTACATCATGGGCAATCCCGGCCACTACATGGGCGCCACCGAAATCGAGGTTCCCGAGAAGTACTTCACCGTCAAGTAATTGCCGCATCGCGCGGTCAAACCCGGAAAGGGGAGGTTCAGCCCTCCCCTTTCTGGGGTTTTTGTAGGATGGGGGACGGGGATTTGTCCTCCAAACCCGCAGCCTCTGCGGACGGGCAATCAATGATAAGGTGGAAGAGAATCCGATGAACGCACCTTTGCTTGAACTGAAAAACATCAAAAAGGACTTCTTCGGCAACCAGGTCCTGACCGACATCAACCTGACCCTGAACGAGGGCGAGGTGCTCGGCCTGGTCGGCGAAAACGGCGCGGGCAAGAGCACGCTGATGAAGATCCTGTTTGGCATGAATGTGATCCGCGATACCGGCGGATACGGCGGCGACGTGCTCCTGAACGGGCAGAAAGTGAACTTTGCCTCGCCCTTTGATGCGCTCGCGGCCGGCATCGGCATGGTGCACCAGGAGTTTTCCCTGATTCCCGGCTTCAGCGCCACGGAAAACATCCTGTTGAACCGTGAACCCCAGAAAAAGAGCGTGGTCTCCGAGGTGTTCGGCCAGCGGCTGAACACGCTGGATCGCTCCGCCATGCGAAAGGGCGCCAGCGATGCCATCGAGAAGATGGGCGTGGAGATCGATGGCGAGATGGTCATCAACGACATGCCCGTCGGTCACAAGCAGTTTACCGAGATCGCGCGCGAGCTCAGCAAGGAACAGCTGAAGCTCCTGATCCTCGACGAACCCACGGCGGTCCTGACCGAGCGCGAGGCGGCTGCGCTGCTGGATTCCATCCGCGGCATGTCGTCCCGGGGCATCGCTGTGATATTCATTACCCACAGGCTTCAGGAGATCCTGAACGTCTGTGACAAGGTGGTCGTCATGCGCGACGGCGAGATCGTCAAGGACGTGGCCGCGCAGGAGACCAACGTGACCGAGATCACCCGCTGGATGGTGGGCCGCTCCGTGAACGCGGCGGCGGCGTCCCACCGCGAGCCGCCGGAGAGCGACACGGTGATGTCCATCCGCCGGCTATGGGTGGATATGCCCGGCGAAACCGTGCGCGATGTCAGCCTCGACGTGCGCCGCGGTGAGATCCTGGGCATCGGCGGTCTGGCCGGACAGGGCAAGCTGGGCATTCCCAACGGCGTCATGGGCCTGTACCAGGCCGGCGGCACCGTGACCTTCGAGGGCAAGGAGATCCCGCTGAACGCGCCCAGGAAGTGCCTGGACAGCCAGCTGGCCTTCGTGTCCGAGGACCGGCGCGGTGTGGGCCTGCTGCTGGACGAGTCGCTGGAGTGGAACATCGCCTTCCCGGCCATGCAGATCCAGGACAAGTTCCTGAAGCCGCTGCTGGGTGGACTGATCAAGTGGCGCGACGAGAAGGCCATCGCCGACGTGACGAAGCGCTACATCGACGAGCTGCAGATTCGCTGCACCAGCTCCCGCCAGAAGGCCAAGGAGCTCTCCGGCGGCAACCAGCAGAAGGTGTGCCTGGCGAAGGCCTTCGCGCTGGAGCCCCAGTTCCTGTTCGTCTCTGAGCCGACCCGCGGCATCGACGTGGGCGCCAAGGCGCTGGTGCTGGAGGCGCTGAAGAAGTTCAACCGGGAGAGCGGCGTCACCATCGTCATGATCTCCTCCGAGCTCGAGGAGCTCAGGCAGATCTGCGACCGGATCGCCATCGTGTCCGGCGGCCGCATCGCGGGCATCCTGCCGGCCACGGATTCCAGCGAGGACTTCGGCGCGCTGATGGTCAGCCAGGTCGTGTAAGGGAGGTGCAGTTATGAGCGAAAACGTCAACAAGGCAAACCGCACCTTCACGGACAGGGCGCGAGACGCGGTGCAGAGCTTCGGCCTGCCCAGAATGATCATCGCCGTATTCCTGCTGGTGCTCTTCATTGCCGCGCCCTTTGTCGGTGCGGACTTCTGGACCCAGGTGACCAACCTGTTCAACCGCTTCAGCTGGAACGCGGTGCTGGTGCTGGCCATGGTGCCCATGGTGCACTCCGGCTGCGGCCTGAACTTCGGCCTGCCGCTGGGCATCATCTCCGGGCTGCTGGGCGCCACGCTGTCGATCGAATGGGGCTTCACGGGGCTTGCGAGCTTCGTGATGGCCGTGCTGATCGCCACGCCCTTCGCGCTGCTGTTCGGCGTGGGCTACGGCTGGCTGCTGAACAAGATCAAGGGCGGCGAGATGATGATCGCCACCTACGTGGGCTTCTCCTCCGTCTCCTTCATGTGCATGATGTGGCTGCTGCTGCCCTACCACAAGCCCGACATGGTGTGGGGCCTGGCCGGCAAGGGCCTGAGGACCACGATTTCCCTGGAGGGTTACTACGCGGGCGTACTGTCCCGTTTTCTGCAGATCCAGATCGGCAAGCTGGTCATTCCCACCGGCGCGCTGCTGGTGTTTGCGCTGCTGGCCTTCCTGATGTGGGCGTTTCTGCACACCAAGACCGGCACGGCCATGACGGCGGTGGGCTCCAACCCGACCTTTGCCCGGGCCGCGGGCATCAACATCGACCGCACCCGCATGCTGTCCGTGGTCATGTCCACATGGCTGGCTGCGGTGGGCATCCTGATGTATGAGCAGGGCTTCGGCTTCATCCAGCTGTACATGGCGCCCTTCAACATGGCGCTTCCGGCGGTGTCGGCCATCCTGATCGGCGGCGCGTCGGTGAACAAGGCGTCCATCGCCAACGTGATCATCGGCACGATCCTGTTCCAGGGCATCGTGACCATGACCCCCACGGTCATGAACTCGATGATTCACATGGACATCAGCGAGGTCATCCGAATCATCGTCTCCAACGGCATGATTCTCTACGCGCTGACCAGAAGGACGGAGGCGACAAGATGAGCCAGAACAACAAGAAGGAGACCTCCGCCGTGCGGAAGGTGCTGGGCTTTCTGGGCGCCAACTCCGTGCCGGTCATGTTCATCCTGATCTGCGCGGTGTGCATCCCCATCTCGGGCTTCTCGCCCGCCTATCTGCTCAACGAGATCGTGACCCGCATGGGCCGCAACGTGTTTTTGATCCTCAGCCTGTTGATCCCGATCATGGCGGGCATGGGCGTGAACTTTGGCATGACCCTGGGCGCCATGGCCGGCGAGATCGCGCTGATCTTCGTCACCGACTGGCAGATCTGGGGCATTCCGGGCGTGGTGCTGGCAATGATCATCTCCATCCCGTTATCCATCGCGCTGGGGCTTCTGTGCGGCAAGATCCTGAACATGGCCAAGGGCCGTGAGATGGTGACGAGCTACATCATCAGCTACTTCATCAACGGCGTCTATCAGCTGGTGGTGCTGTACATGATGGGCTCCATCATCCCGATCAAGCATTCCACCATTCGCCTGCCCCGCGGCTACGGCATCCGCAACACCGTGAGCCTGCTGAGCATGCGCCAGTCCATTGACAACCTGCTGGCCATTCGCGTGGCGGGCGTGAAGATTCCGGTGCTGACCTTCCTCATCATCGCGCTGATGTGCCTGGTGATCGTGTGGTTCCGCCGCACGAAGCTGGGTCAGGATATGCGCGCCGTGGGCCAGGATATGGAGGTGGCCCGGGATGCCGGCATCAACGTGGAGCGCACGAGGATCATCTCCATCGTCATCTCCACGGTGCTCGCGGGCTTCGGCATGATCATCTATCTGCAGAACATGGGCAACATGCCCACCTATTCTGCGCACTCGCAGATCGGCATGTTCTGCATCGCGGCGCTGCTGGTCGGCGGCGCGAGCGTGGACCGCGCGTCCATCGGAAACGTGTTCCTGGGCGTGATTCTGTTCCACCTGATGTTCATCGTGGCGCCCTCTGCGGGCGGCAAGATCACCGGCGACACCATGATCGGCGAGTACTTCCGCGTGTTCGTGTCCTACGGTGTCATCACCGTGGCACTGGTCATGTATGAAACGAAGAAGCGCCGGGCCAAGGCCAGCCTGGGCGAGCAGCTGCGTGCCGCCCAGCAGGAGGGAGAGTGATGCGCATGCGTAAACTGCTGTTTCGTCTCGGCACCGTCGCGGTGCTGATCGCCATCGCCGCCTGCATGATGGTCATCGGACGCGGCCACACCGTGTACTTCGACAACAAGAAGATGGAGTATGAGGGCCAGGAGATCGACACCTACCGCCGCATCAACGTGTTTGTGAACGGCGAGCAGGTGGCCAAGCTGTCCGCCAAGGATCGCGGCATGGCGACCTTCACCGGCCAGAAGTTCTCCTTCGAGATCGAAGCCACCAAGGAAAAGGGCGACGAGCCCGTGCTCTGCAAGTACAACATCACGGTTCCCTACGGCCAGGACGGCACGGTGCTGAACCTGCCGGGCATGCTGGCAGAGCTGCCCGAGGAGGCATACACCTCCGAGTTCGTGCCCGTGGCTACCGAATCCACCGAGGAGGACGAGGAGATCGTCACCGAGGACTTCGGCATCGGCGAGGAAGCCGGGGACTTCTGATCGCAATCGCTTCAAGACCGCCCGGCGTCAGGTTCGGGCGGTCTTTCTGGCATATTTCCCAACGGGATTGTGCTTGCAATCGCCTCTTTATTGTGTTATCATGGCAAAGATTGATTCCATCCTGGCTACAGAAAGAAGGTTCATCCATGAAGAAACTGATGCTGGGCAACCAGGCGGTGGCCCGCGGACTGTATCAGGCGGGCTGCCGCTTTGTGTCGTCCTATCCGGGAACGCCGTCCACGGAGATCACCGAGCAGGCGGCCCTGTATGACGAGATCTACGCCGAGTGGGCGCCCAACGAAAAGACGGCGGCCGAGGCGGCCGTGGGCGCGAGCCTGGCGGGCGTGCGCAGCTTCTGCGCCATGAAGCACGTGGGCTTCAACGTGGCGGCGGACCCGCTGTTTACGGCCAGCTATACCGGCGTCAACGGCGGCTTTGTCATCACCGTGGCGGATGACCCGGGCATGCACTCCAGCCAGAACGAGCAGGATTCCCGGCACTACGCCATCGCCTCCAAGCTGGCGATGCTGGAGCCGTCGGACTCTCAGGAGTGTTGCGACTTCGTGACGGCGGCCTATGAGATCTCCGAGACCTACGACACCCCCGTGATTCTGCGCACCTGCACCCGTGTCGCCCATTCTCAGAGCCTGGTGGAGCTGAAGGACCGGGATGAGCGTGCGCTGAAGCCCTACGAGCGCAACCCGCAGAAGTACGTGGCTGCTCCGGCCAACGCCGTGAAGCGCCACGTGGAGGTGGAAAAGCGGATGGAGGCCCTGCGCGCCTTCGCCGAGACCACCGGACTGAACCGCGATGAGATGGGGGACACCTCCATCGGCTTCGTCACCTCCGGAACCTGCTATCTGTACGTGAAGGAGGCCTTCCCGGAGGCCAGCGTGTTCAAGCTGGGTCTGGTGAATCCCATGCCCGTGAAGCGCCTGGCAGACTTCGCCGAAAAGGTGGATCGGCTCATCGTGGTGGAGGAGCTGGACGGCGTGATCGAAAATCACCTGCGCGCCGTCGGCATCCGCGTGGACGGCGGCAAGGACATCTTCGGCCTGCTGGGCGAGCTTTCCCAGAACAGGATCCGCGAAAAGCTGGGCGCGGCGCTGCCGTCCTTTGCGGCCTATGAGGAAGCTGTGCCCGGGCGTCCCCCGGTGATGTGTCCCGGCTGTCCCCATCGCGGGCTGTTCACCGTGCTTTCGAAGTTGAAGCTCACGGTGCTGGGGGACATCGGCTGCTACACCCTGGGCAGCGGTGCGCCGCTGAACGCGGTGGACAGCGTGCTGTGCATGGGCGCCTCCATCGGCATGGCCCATGGCTACACCAAGGTGCTGGGGGAGGATGCCGCGAAGAAGACCGTGGCCGTCATCGGCGATTCCACGTTCATGCACTCCGGCATGACCGGCATCGTCAACCTGGTGTACAACCGGGGCATCGCCACCGTGCTGGTACTGGACAACTCCATCACCGGCATGACCGGGCACCAGCAGAACCCCACCACAGGGCTCACGCTGCAGAACGAACCCACCTACCCGATCCGCATCGAGGATTTCTGCCGCGCTGTCGGCGTACAGCGCGTGCGCGTGGTGGACCCGCAGGACATGGCCGCCACCGAGGCCGCCATCAAGGAGGAGGTCGAGGCCATCGAACCCTCCGTCATCATCGTTCGCCGCCCCTGCGCATTGCTGAAATACGTGAAGCACAACCCGCCGCTGTCCGTCGATCCGGACAAGTGCAAGGGCTGCCGGAGCTGCATGAAGATCGGCTGTCCCGCCATTCGGTTCAGCGACAAGAAGGCCTCCATCGACGCCACCATCTGCGTCGGCTGCGGTCTGTGCGAGCAGATGTGCAGGTTCGGGGCGTTTGAACACAAGGAGGTGCGGTGACATGAAGACCACTTCGATCATGATCGTCGGCGTCGGCGGCCAGGGCACGCTGCTGGCCTCCAAGCTGCTGGGCAACGTGCTTTTGAAGCAGGGGTATGATGTGAAGCTCTCCGAGGTGCACGGTATGTCCCAGCGCGGCGGCAGCGTCGTCACTTACGTGCGCTACGGCGACAAGGTCTATTCGCCCATCGTGGACCAGGGCGAGGCGGACTACATCCTCTCCTTTGAGATCCTCGAATCCGCCCGATGGATCTCCTACCTCAAAGAAGGCGGAAGACTGATAACGAATACGCAGAAGACCTGGCCCATGCCCGTCATCACCGGCACCGTGCCGTATCCGGAGAACATCGTGGAGAAGCTCTCCGCCATGGCGGACGTGACGGCCGTGGACGCGCTGAAGCTGGCCGAGGAGGCCGGCTCCTCCAAGGCGGTCAACGTGGTGTTGATCGGCGTGCTCTCGAAGCTCATGGACATCCCGGAGGCGGTCTGGCTCCAGGCCATCGACGAGACCGTGCCCCAGAAGTTCCTGGAGCTGAACAAGCGAGCCTTTGCGCTGGGCCGCGCCTGCGGGGCGGGGGAATAGCGCGGAAGGTTGCGCTTCGAGCCACATCCCTGAAAAAGATTATTGTTCGTGTCCGCGATCAATAATCTTTTTTCTTGCATTTCCGGAAGAGAGGGAGTATAATCATACCAGAGGCTACGAAAACGTTTTCTTCAAGCAAAAGGAACCATGGGGAGGAACAGGCATGAAGTATGGATTTTTTGATGATCGCGCCAGGGAGTATGTCATCACCACACCCGAGACGCCTCTGCCGTGGATCAACTACCTGGGCAGCGATGCCTTCTTTGGACTGATTTCCAACACCGGAGGCGGCTATTGCTTCTACCGGGACGCGAAGCTGCGCCGTCTGATCCGATATCGCTACAACCAGGCGGGCGGCGACCTGGGCGGCCGATTCACCTATATCAAGGACGGCGATACCGTGTGGTCCCCGGCCTTCCTGCCGGCGGGGACGCCGCTGGACAGCTACAAGTGCCGCCACGGCATGGGCTACACGATCTTCGAATCCGAAAAGAACGGCGTGAAGGCTGTGCAGACGCTGCTGGTGCCCCGGGGCGAGCGCTGCGAGATCCACCGCCTGGCCGTGACCAACGCCTCCGATGCCGAGAAGTCGCTGAAGCTCTACGGCGCCGTGGAGTTCTGCCTGTGGAACGCCGTGGACGACGGCGCCAACTTCCAGCGCAACCTGAACATCGGCGAGGTGGAGATCTGCGGAAAACCCGGCGCGTACAGCGCGATCTACCACAAGACCGAGTATCGCGAGCGCCGCAATCACTACGCTTGGTATTCCGTGAACGCGGAGACCGACGGCTTCGACACCCAGCGGGAGGATTTCCTGGGGCGCTTTGGCACCTGGCAGGATCCGAAGGTCGTGCGGGCCGGCACCAGCGGCGGCTCCGAGGCCCACGGTTGGTCGCCCATCGCGGCCCACCGCGTGGACGTGACGCTGCAGCCCGGCGAGTCCCGGGAGTTGATCTTCGTGCTGGGCTATGCGGAAAACCCGAGGGACGACAAGTTCGTCGCGCCGGGCGTGATTCGCAAGGACGAGGCCGAGGCGGTGATCGCCCGCTATGCCGACGGCGCGTCGGTGGACGCAGCCATGGCGGCGCTGGCGAAGTACTGGGATGACCTGCTCTCCGGCTTCCGCGTCGATTCCGCGGAACCCCGCCTGAACCGCATGGTGAACATCTGGAACCAGTACCAGTGCATGGTAACCTTCAACCTGAGCCGCTCCGCCTCCTATTATGAGTCGGGCACCGGCCGGGGCATGGGGTTCCGGGATTCCTGCCAGGATCTGCTGGGCTTCGTGCATATGATCCCCGACCGCGCCCGGGAGCGCATCATCGACATCGCCTCCGTGCAGTGGGAGGACGGCAGCACCTATCACCAGTACCAGCCCCTGACCAAGAAGGGCAACAACGAGATCGGCTCAGGCTTCAACGACGATCCCCTGTGGCTGGTGGCCTGCACTGCTGCCTACATCCGGGAGACCGGGGACAGTTCCATTCTGGAGCAGCCCGTGCCCTTTGACAACAAGCCGGGCAGCGAGCGGACGCTGATGGAGCACCTGCGCCGCAGCATCGACCACGTGATCGAAAACCGGGGCCCCCACGGGCTGCCGCTGATTGGCAGGGCGGACTGGAACGACTGCCTGAACCTGAACTGCTTCTCCGAGGTGGACGGCGAGAGCTTCCAGACCACCGCCAACTACGAGAGCGGCATTGCCGAATCCGTGTTCATCGCGGCGATGTTCGTGAAATATGCCCGGGAGTACGCCGATCTGTGTGACCGCTGGGGCACGAAGGATGAGGCCGCGCGCGCCCGGGCGGCGGCGGACGAGATGGAAAAGTCCGTGGAGGAGCACGGCTGGGACGGCGCCTGGTTCCTGCGCGCCTATGATGCCTTCGGCAACAAGGTGGGCACCCACGAGACCGAGGAGGCCCAGATCTACATCGAGCCCCAGGGCTTCGCAGTGATGGCTGGCATCGGGCGGGAAAACGGCATGGCGCTGCAGGCGTTGAACAGCACCCGGGAGATCCTCTTCGGGCCCTGGGGCGTCGAACTGCTGCATCCGGTGTACACCCGATATCACGTGGAGCTGGGCGAGATCACCAGTTATCCCGGTGGCTACAAGGAGAACGGCAGCGTATTCACCCATAACAACCCCTGGGTGGGCATCGCCGAGGCCATGATGGGCCGGGGCAACGAGTCCTTCGACGTCTACACCCGCATTTGCCCCGCATGGGTGGAGGAGAACAGCGACATTCGCAGGACCGAGCCTTATGTCTACTGTCAGACCACCGCGGGACGCGACGCCTACCGGCCCGGCGAGGCCAAGAACAGCTGGCTCTCCGGCACGGCGGCCTGGACCTTTGTGTCCGTCAGCCAGTACATCCTGGGGCTGCGCCCGGACTACGAGGGGTTGATCGTCGATCCCTGCCTTCCGGACAGCCTGGAGGGCTTTGAGGCTGTGCGGCGCTTCCGCGGCTGCGAATATCACATTGCAGTATCCCGGGGGGCGGCGAAGGGAGTGCGCGTGGATGGCGTGCCCATCGAGGGCAATTGCGTGGCCCACGTGCCCGGTCGGGAGAAGTGCCGGGTCGAGGTGGTGCTCTGAAGCCGCGGGCGGGAACCGAAAGGGGTTCCCGTCCGCGTTTTACATGGACAGTGAGAACAAGACACCATATCGTCGACAATTCTTAACGCTGTCCGGATGACAACTGTCCATCGGGGAAACTATAATATCAGATACCGAAAGGTACAGGAGACTTGGAAAGGAGTGTTTTTCATGAAGAAGATTCTTGCGTTCCTGCTCGTGCTGGCCATGCTGTTCTGTCTGACCGCCTGCGGTTCCAAGAAGGCCGCTGAAAAGGCCGAAGAGGTCAAGGAAGAGGTTGCCGAGACCGTCGAAGAGACCAAGGAAGAGGTTGAAGAGGCCGCTGAAGAAGTGACCGAGGCCGCAGAAGAGGTTGCCGAGGAGGCCGCCGAGACCGCGGAAGCCGCCGAAGAAGTGACCGAGACGGTTGAAGAGGCCGCTGAGGAAGCGACGGAAGCCGTGGAAGAGGTTGCCGAAGAGGCCGCTGAGACCGCGGAAGAGGCTG